>JBHJNR010000360.1:0-2145 GCA_050330615.1 Cyanophyceae cyanobacterium | reverse complement strand
CGTACCGTAAGGCATACGGGAACGTGGCTGCTAGACAGTCAAAACGCTTGGGGAGAGACGACCTCTACGCTTCAGCACTCCGGTGTTGAGGGGCAAGTTGACTCGCTGAACCAAGACTCCTCAATCACCCTGCAGGAAGCTTGCGCAACAGCGTAAGCGGATTGAGGAGTGTCAACACAAATGATCGGGGAACAAGCTGTAAGGCATTGAAAAGCAGGACATTTTACAAATCGGTGTTGCCCGCTTGGAAGTTGTCGAGGATCGCTAATGGATCGGGGGCAAAGCGAGACTCGGCTTTTTGCATCAGAGTGTCCCAATCGGTCTCGTTGACATAGGCAATCGCAGCCTTGGCGGCATCCCGATGGGGACAGCGATCCCCCAAGACACAGCCATTCATACAGGCGGTGGCACAGTCAATGGTGGCGGGATCCAGGTTGAGGTCTATCATCAGTCTGGGGAAGTACGGGTCTGTGATCTAGTCTGACAGATCCGAGATCCTCAGCCAAGCCAGCCTGATACTTCTTCACTGATTGGGCGTTATTGCTAGGTCTTGAGGAGCATTGAGGCTCATGTCGAGCCTTACTGAGGCAACCGTGCCAACCCCACCCCCCGGTAGTAGTAGCCCAAAATATGGTTAAAATTCCATCCCTGTGCCGCTAAATCTTGGGCACCCCACTGGCTCATGCCGATGCCATGGCCAAACCGGGGCCGCTGGGTCACATCCGGGAACCCCTGCAAATAGGGCACCCCCTCCACTCCGACCGTATGACCACCACTGCTGGAGGAGTACATGGCATTGATGAACTGGTTATCGTAGACCATCACCATGCCTCGGGTGGCCTGGGTTGCTTCCCAGACTGCTGGGGACAGGCGCTCATAGCCTCGATAAACCTGAGAACGGGTGTCACTATGGACATCAAACCAGGGGCGCGAATTGCGGTGATAGAGCACATAGCTGCGGGCTGCCACCGCTTGAGCCTTGAGGGCCTCTCCATGAAAGGAGGATCCCATCTCAAATTCCACGACACCCGCCACATAGTTCTCAAGGTCGACATAATTAACCGCTAAGACCGTGCCATAGCCCGCCAAAATGATCTCGCCGGGATACCATCGGCCTTCCACCGCCACCAGACCATCCCCCTCCGGGCGGATCCGGATCACCGGAGCAGTGAGATTGTCGTGGCTGAGGGCGATGCCTTGAGCCGTGGGATCCGCTTGGATCGGCTGCATGGCTGGCAATTGCCCCAGAGGATTATCTTCGCTATCCAAAATCTGGGCGGGCGTGGAGGTGCCAATCACCAGGGGGGATCCCGTTTGGGCAATCTCCACCCGAACAATCACCTTAGCTAGAGCTGGGGGAGCCAGCCAAAAGGCGATCACTAGGCACCAGAGGGAACGGGGCAAGCCCATATTAGTATCCGATCTAACAGCAACACCCAGGTATAATACCCAAAAACTGAGCAGGATCCCATCCAGGCATAGCTGCCTCTGACCAAGAGCCTGATTGGCTTATTGTTGATTAACTTCTTGGCCTTGGCCAGGGTGGAGCGGAATTAGCAGGGCCATCGCTCCAGCCCCCACAATGCCCGCCACCAAGAACTGCATCTCTAAGCCCGCCAGCAAGCAGAGGATCCCGGCCGCCACTTGGATCCCACCAGTTAACCAATAGGGACGGCGAGGGGGATCCACCATGCCATTTAACCAATGGCCGGTGCCCATCTGGATCAGCCAAAAGACCCCCAGATATTGGGCTAGGGGGTTGAGCCTTGGAAATGGTATACAACCCCCGCTTGTAGCCTATCAATCCAGTCCTCTATCATCTGCGTCATGGTTTTCCGCTTGGACGCTGCAACACGGCGCAGTTTTTCCAGCCTGTCAGAGTCAATGCGAATACTTAATCTGTCTCTAGTTATGGGTAGTATTTAGCTATCCAGTAATGCTAGAATACTAGCATGAAAGCACGTTTCAACTATCGACTCTACTCTCACCCTGGTCAGGCTCACAGCTTGGCTCGGGCTTTTGGTTCTGCCCGTGTGGTTTGGAACGATGCCCTGGCCTATTGCCAACAGACCAGAGAACAAGGAGGCAAAACTCCCAGCGGCTACGACCTCAAGAAGATTGTGGTCACGCAGGGCAAACAAGATC
>JBHJNR010000359.1:0-4047 GCA_050330615.1 Cyanophyceae cyanobacterium | reverse complement strand
TGCACGGGGTCAATCGGGATGCTCGTCGCTATCGAGATTACTGGGTGGATCACAGCTATCAGCAACAGTTTATGTTGGTGGTGCCTGAATTTGACCTTGATCTGTATCCTGAAAGCGAGAGCTATGGTTTAGCCAATATTATCTCTGCAACAGGCGAGATTAATCCTCCTGAGCAGTGGATCTTTAATCATATTGAAGGCATCTTTGATCAGGTCAAACAACTGATCAGCTCCTCCGCCGAAACCTACACTATCTATGGTCACTCGTCAGGCGCGCAGTTCATTCATCGGATGATTATGCTGAGGCCAGATTCACGAATTCGACTAGCCATTGCGGCCAACTCAGGATGGTATACATTACCCACATTTTACGAAGACTTTCCCTATGGATTGGACGGGATCCCGCTTACTGAAGCCACATTACGGGATGCCTTTGCCCAAGAGTTAGTCATTATGCTCGGATCCGAAGATTCTGATCCGGATCACCGCAATCTTAATCAGAGTGAACGTGCGACGGAGCAAGGTCCTCATCGCTTGGCGCGGGGACAGCATTTCTTTGAACAGGCTCGGGCACAGGCAGAAGCACTCAATCTCCCATTTCGCTGGCAACTCCAAATCGTGGAAGGGGTAGGGCATAGCAATGCCGGAATGTCTGAGGCGGCGGCACCTTTGTTGAATTCCCGTTGATCTCTGGGGTTAGACTCTTGACTATATAATGGGATCGATTTGGGATAAATCACAATGCTCAATCTCCCATTATTCTGGGGATGTTTTTTGGGACTCATGCTGATTTTACCAATGCTGCCAACTGATTCTCCAGCCTGGGAACCGATGCTAAGCGAAGTCCCTAGACTGATGGTGGGATCCGGGTTTTTTGTACATCAACCGCGCCAGTTAAAGGTTTGGTATCACTTACCCTGGGGGCTGCCCCAGTCGGCCCCGATTGTCTTTGTCATGCACGGGATCAATCGCAATGGCCAAGATTACCGCAATGACTGGATATCCTATGCTAATCAGGGCCGTTTTTTGCTGCTGGTGCCAGAATTTAGTGCTACTCAATACTCGGATCCGGATGATTACAATTTGGGCCATGTTTTTGCAGATTCAGACCAGCTCAATCCGGTAGCCGAGTGGAGCTTTTCAGCCATTGAGGACATTTTTGAAGAGGTGCAGCAGCTGACCCACTCCACGGTTGCGACTTACAACATATATGGCCATTCGGCGGGGGCACAATTTGTTCATCGCCTGGTGATGCTGATGCCGCAGGCCCGTGTGGGCACCGCCATCGTCGCCAATGCTGGATGGTATCTATTGCCAACTCTTTCAGATCCTTATCCCTACGGCTTGGGCGGGATCCCCGACTCGTCAGAAGCCTTAGCCACTGCCTTTGGGCAAGCTTTGGTTGTTTTGCTGGGATCCGAGGATACTGATCCCAATCATCAGCATCTCAATCGCGGTGATCGTGCTATGACCCAGGGATCCCATCGGCTGGCACGGGGGCAGTTCTTTTTTGAGCAGGCTCGTGCCCAGGCGACAGCCCTCCATCTCCCCTTTCACTGGCGGATCCAGATTGTTCCGGGGGTGGGGCACAGCAATACGGGCATGGCAGAAGTCGCAGCCAAACTTGTGAGCCAGTCGGCATCTCTCTAATTTTTGCTCAATACCAAAAAACCACTGATTAAAAACCACTGATTAAAAACCACCAAACCAGTCCAGCAGACTCTTCCCCCCATAAAAGTAGGCTGTTATGATCAGGGGCACCAACAGACTGGCTAATCCACAGATCCCCCAGCCCAGGCTGGTAATCAGCCCATCTTTTTCGGAGAGACCAAAGCCCGTCACAAAGATGCCTATCGCTGGCAGCGTATTGGTACCAGGAATCGGGATCAGCATAAAGATGGCCATCAGGCTGATGAAGATCCCACTGACTAACCGGCTCAAGGGGGTATCGCTCACCTGACCCCAGCGGGGCCGAGAGATGTTTTCAATCCGCTGCAACCACGGGATCCCTTTCTTCAAGACTCCCCGCATCTGCCCCGATTTCAGCTTTTTGTCCCCAATCATCCGAGGTAGCCACAGGCTAGAGCGCCCCCCGATCAGTTGGACGGAGAGCAGTAGAATGCCAAACCCAAACGGAATCGAATAGCCGGGGGCTGGAATGGGCAAAGCGGAAGGAAACGATAACAGCACAAAGCCAAACCCAAAGGTGCGCTCCCCCGCCAATGCCAACACGTCCCGCAATTTCACCTGTTCAGGACAAGTGTCCGCCTCAAAGAAAGCCTGCAACTCCACGGAAAGACGAGCCATTGGGATCCCTATCTGTGAAAATCCACCCCTTATCCTCGCAGATTTGGCTCGCTCTTTCGGAGACTGCCAGCCTGAGGCATGATGGGTAACGGCTCATACGACTGTTGATAAGGGATCCAGCACGATGAAAGCAGCCATTTTGGACGGCAAAGCCTTGGCCCAACGGATGCAAGCAGAGATGCAGCAGATCGTGTCACAGGTGCAGCAGCAGGTGGGCCGTCCCCCTGGATTGGCGGTGTTGATGGTGGGGGATCATCCCGCCAGTGCGGCCTATGTGCGCAATAAGGAGCGGGCCTGCGAACGGGTGGGGATCGCTTCCTTTGGTCAGCATTTTGCCGCCGATATCACGCTGGAAACCCTGACGGGTGCTATTGAAGCCCTCAATCGGGATCCCCGCGTGGACGGGATCCTAGTGCAATTGCCGCTGCCCGATCATCTGGATAGCACCCAGGCATTGCTGGCCATTGATCCCGATAAAGATGCCGATGGTCTGCATCCGGTCAATCTGGGCCGTCTGGTGCGAGGGGAGGATGGCATCCGCAGCTGTACCCCCTATGGAGTGATGAAGATCCTAGAGGATGCTCAGATCGATCCGGCGGGTAAACAGGCGGTGGTGATCGGGCGCAGCATTTTGGTGGGCAAACCGATTGCTTTGATGTTGCTGGAAGCCAATGCCACCGTGGTCATGGCCCATTCTCGTACCCCCGATCTGGCGGCGATGGCCCGGACTGCCGATATTTTGGTGGTGGCGGTGGGCAGACCGCAGCTAGTGACTGGGGAGATGGTCAAGCCTGGAGCCACCGTCATTGATGTGGGCATCAACCGAGTGGAGCGGGAGGATGGCCAGAGTGCTCTGGTGGGGGATGTGGATTTTGAGTCGGTGCAAGCGGTGGCGGGATCCCTGACTCCGGTGCCGGGGGGAGTTGGCCCCATGACCGTGACCATGTTGCTACACAATACCCTGACCCGTTATCTCCGTCGCCATCAGCTCAGCGATCAAGGGATCCCTGAGGTCTAACCCCCTCAGTCCCCCCGTTTAGGAACTCGGCCTGGAAAGAGCGGAGGGATCCCTTGTTGATCTGGGCGCGGGTTTTCGCCACGGTGATCGCCTCCAGTTGGAGCGGGGAGGCATGAGGGAAGACGGGATCCGCCTCTGAGATGGGATCCCAGAGCTGGAGTTGGCCGGGGGCGGCGAGGTCGGGGCTATCGGCATCCTGGCTCTCGGGCAGATTGGCAAAATGGGCTTGTAAGCGAGTGGGCAATGCCACCGCCTGACCGGGTTGGGCGGGATCGAAGGCGATCAGGTGATCGGACTTCCAGAGGTTGCAGGGTTGGCAAAGGGGCTGCAAGTTGGCGGTTGTGTTGGGGCCACCGCGACTGATGGGGATGATGTGATCTTGGCTAATCGGGGCGGCGATCTGCTCCCAGGCTTGCCCACAGCAGGGACAGCGGGGATACCACTTCAGCAAGGCCCAAAACTCTTCATGGGCAATTTTACCCGTTGGGTCATAGCTACTGCGTCGTTCTCGCGCTCGTCGGGATCGCGATTGCCGCTGCTGACCGCTGGCACAGGTGGGGCACTGCTGGGGCTGAAATAAAAATGTATCGTGGCAATCGGGGCAGGTATAGGACATGGGAGTCGGGGCTGACTGATCTCCAACGGGTGACAGAAATGCATCGGCAGATCATGACACTCACCCTAGTAGCAATTGTCGCCTATTCGATTGTCAATCTATTTGCC
>JBHJNR010000358.1:0-7994 GCA_050330615.1 Cyanophyceae cyanobacterium | reverse complement strand
ATTGACGCTGTTGTCGCTCAAAATGACCCCAGCCCGTCTCTTAAATGCGGCGGGTAATATCAAGCCCGTGGGTATCTGTACCACCTGTTTTGTAGAGTTGATACTGCTGAGCTAAAGCTTCCGCCATTTGGGTTCGATCGGGGGTGGGCTGCCAGGGGGATGGATTGCGGTAGGCATAGTAGACTTCGAGCCCATCTATACCTCGCTGGGCAGCGGCCTTGACCAGCTCCTCCCCTGCTCGGCTGTAGCGAAATGGATGGGCCAGGATTGCCAGGCCATCTGCTTGATGGATGGCCTTGATCACATCAGTGGCGATAGCTCGTGGCACTGTAGTGCCCTGTAGGTAGGGTTCCAGAGCTGAATGGGCGGGATTAAAGTCAAATCCCAAAATATGAACCTCAGTGCCAATGAGATCAGCTGTGATCTCTATTCCAGCCCATACCTCAGGATCCCCAGGGTCGAGGTGGGCCTGAATTGTCTCATAGCCTTCAACAGTATGGTGATCCGTCAGTGTAAAGCCTTGCAGCTCCAATCTCCGAGCTTGATCTAACACCTCCAATGGGTGTAGGGATCCATCTGAGCAGATGCTGTGGAGATGAAAATTATAGCGAGCAGGGCAAGAGGTGGCGCTGAACCCTTCCCAAGCCTTGATCAACGCTTGACGACGATGAGAGGCAACAACAGGTGTATCCAAACTAGAGACCATAAGACCAAGGATGAGACAGCAGAAGATGCAGCCTATAAACTATCAAGAGATGTATCTGTTACAAATAGAAACAAATACACCCCCATCATAGACATAGGATACCCAAACTGCCATGTCAGGCTTGACACACTCTAGGATCTCTGCCGTTGCAGATCTGCTGATTTCACCCCTGTGATGGGGGCAGGGCTAGTTGTTAGCCAAAACGTCAGCCGCCGCTTTCACCGCTGATCCAGGCGTAAAGTCGGTATAACCCACCGTATTGAGGGCGGACTCTAGGGTTGCCATGGTCATCAACACATCGCGGGGACTGATAAAGCCAAGGTGACCGATGCGGAAGATCTTGCCCTTCAGGTGATCTTGCCCTGCCGCCGTGACGATATCAAACTGCCTGCTAAGCACACCACGAACTTTGTCGGCATCGATGCCCTCAGGTGCCCACACCGCCGTTACCGCAGGGCTGGCGGCAGATTCGGTTTGAACCAGCAGCTTGAGTCCTAATGCTTTAACCCCGGCAATTGTGGCCGCAGAGAGCTGGGCATGGCGACTAAAGATGGCTTCTAAGCCCTCTGCTTTCATCATAGCTAAGCTGACTTGCAAGGCGTAGATCATATTGACAGCGGGAGTAAAGGGGGTGGTGCCCTTGGCCAAATTCTTCTTGGCTAACTCAAAGCTCCAATAGAATTTCGGCAGTTTGGCTTGCTTGGCCACTTGCAAGGCGCGCTCGCTCACAGCAGTAAAGCCCAGTCCAGGGGGAATCATGTAGCCCTTCTGGGATCCCGAAGCGACGATATCCAGCCCCCATTCATCCATCTTGACGGGCATGGCCCCGATACTGGTCACCCCATCCACAATGGTAAGGGCCTCTCCGTGAGCTTTGACCGCTTTGGCGATGGACTCAATGTCATTGGCCACCCCTGTGGATGTCTCGCTGTGGGTGAGAATGACAGCCTTGATGGTTTTGTTGGTATCAGCTTCCAGTTTGGAGCGGAAGGTGTCCACATCATAAGGAACGCCCCATTCCGTTTCTACTCGCTCACATTGGAGGCCAAACGTATCGGCCATATCAGCCCAGCGTTCCCCAAATTTGCCATTGATGCCGCAGAGAACGCGATCCCCAGGACTGAGCACATTGACTAACCCAGCTTCCATCGCGCCCGTACCACTGGCGCTAAAGATGTAAACATCCGAACGGGTCTGGTGTAGCCAGCGAAGATTTTCGCTGACCTCCTCCAAAATGGCCGTGAAGTCTTTGCTTCGGTGGCCCATCGGGGCGCGAGCCAAGGCCAACAGAGCACTTTCGGGCACTGGGGTTGGCCCAGGCAACATCAACATCAATTTATCTTTCACGCTCTGATCCCTCCAGCGGCTCTTGAAATGCTACGGCAGAATAGTCCTAAGCTCAAATATCATAAGGCCAACTCGGGTATCCGTATTAAGTGGATATTAAGTGGATCCCAGTTTTCCTGCGGGTGAGCAGGACATTCGTCAGTCCATTCAGACTTCAGATCCGATCTAGAGATTTAGATCTGATCGATGATTAAGGTGGCGGCCAGATTTGAACTGGCGAATGGGGGCTTTGCAGGCCCCTGCCTTACCACTTGGCTACGCCACCAATAGACATATCTGTCTGTCGCTTGGCTATTCTAGCAGCTCAGGTCAAAGCTAGGGATCCTTCGCGAGTGATAATTCTGGCGTGAGGGATAATTCTGGGATCCCGCCTTACAATTCCTGCGCTAGCCTAATGACGGCTCTTTTCTTGGCTCTCAACGATGTTTACAGGTCTGATACAGACGCTTGGATCTGCAGAGTGGTTAGGATCGGGGGGGACACAACTCCGGGTCATATTTGACTGGGATCCCTTGCAAAAGAGCCTCGAAATCGGAGACAGCGTAGCGGTAGATGGCCTGTGCCTCACGGTGGTGACTATCTTGGCAGATGGCTTTGTGGCAGATATCTCCCCCGAGACTCGGCAGCGATCCACATTGGCAACTCGGCGGGGGCAATGGCGGGTCAACTTGGAGGGATCCCTGCGAGCGGGAGACAAGATTGGCGGACATTTTGTCTCCGGCCACATCGATGGGCTGGGACATCTGGTGGCCCGTCAAGATCAGGTCAATGCCTGGTTGTTGGATTTTCGGGTATCGGCGGCAATAGCCCGCTACATTGTGCCCAAGGGGAGTATTGCTATTAATGGCATCAGTTTAACGATCGCAGATCTACAGGAAGAAGGCTATTGGTTGCAGGTGGCGGTGATTCCCCATACCTATGAGCACACCAGCTTAAAAGGGTTGGAAGTGGGGGATCCCGTCAATATTGAGGCCGATATATTGGGTAAATATGTGGAAAAGTTGCTCAGCCGTCGGGATCCTGGCGGGCACAGTCAGGCGGATCCCGGCTTGTCTCTGGGTTTTTTGGCAGAGCATGGCTATGCCTAGGCTCAGAGACATGCCTAGGCTCAGAGAGGTGACTGGAGTCAGCTAAATGCATGGGCATCAGCCACCTAACGCCCTCAGAATGCTAAAATCAGGGATCCGTTTCACCAATGCGTCCCCTACCACTTGTTCAGCTCTCTTAAACGTGTGACGAGTCATTCCAGCGCAGAGGATCCCCCCCGAGGGGCTGGAGCCCCTGCAATGAGAGACAATTACAGATCGGATCCCCATAGTCCAAAAGCTAACAGAATCTGAAGTTTATAGAAAGATAGGGTGAATTGTCATCGGTGCCACATCCTGATAGATTCAGAAACACTAGCAGCGTAGGCATGGGTCATGAAAGTTCTCATTCTGGGCGGCGACGGCTACTGTGGTTGGGCCACCGCGCTTCATCTCTCCAACCAGGGGCACGAAGTCGGCATCGTCGATAATTATATTCGTCGCTCTTGGGATTTACAGTTGGGGGTGTCCACCCTGACTCCGATTCGCCAGTTGGAAGAGCGGGTCGATCGTTGGCAAGCCATCAGTGGCAAGTCGATGCAGTACTTTGTCGGCGACCTCTGCGACTACAGCTTTTTGTCGGCCACGATGCGCACGTTTGAACCCGATGCGGTGGTTCACTTTGGCGAGCAGCGGTCAGCCCCTTACTCCATGATCAGTCGTGATCATGCGGTCATGACCCAGGTCAACAATGTGGTGGGCACCCTCAATGTGCTCTATGCCATCAAAGAAGATTTCCCTAACTGCCACCTGGTCAAGCTGGGCACAATGGGCGAGTATGGCACCCCCAACATCGACATCGAAGAGGGGTACATTACCATTGAGCACAATGGTCGCAAGGATACCCTCCCCTATCCCAAGCAACCGGGATCCTTCTATCACCTCAGCAAAGTTCACGATTCCCACAACATCCACTTTGCCTGCAAAATCTGGGGCCTGCGGGCCACCGACCTCAACCAAGGGGTGGTCTACGGCGTGCTGACGGATGAGGCGGGTCAGGATGAAACCCTGATCAACCGTTTGGACTATGACGGCGTTTTTGGCACGGCCCTGAATCGCTTCTGTATTCAAGCAGCGGTCGGCCATCCCCTCACGGTTTATGGATCCGGCGGCCAAACCCGTGGCTTCTTGGATATTCGTGACACCGTCCGGTGCATTGAGATCGCTCTCAACAATCCGGCTGAACCCGGACAGATGCGAGTCTACAACCAGTTCACCGAAATGTTCTCGGTCAAGGACTTGGCCACCATGGTGCAAAAAGCAGGCACAGCCCTGGGCATCAAGGTGGAGATCCAGAGCGTGGAAAACCCCCGTGTGGAACTGGAGGAGCACTACTTCAACGCTAAGAACACCAAGTTGTTGGATCTGGGTCTGCAACCCCACTATTTGTCTGACTCCTTGCTAGATTCGCTGCTTAATGTCGCCCTCAAGTACCGCGACCGGGTCGACCAAAAGCAAATCCTGCCCAAGGTGAAGTGGAAAGGGTAGATTCTGGACACCCGGATCCTATCCCCCACCCCTGCCGCTCTCGCTGAAGCAGCTGCTCTGCTGCACTCGGGATCCCTGGTGGCAATGCCGACCGAGACCGTTTACGGATTGGCGGGCCATGCCTGGGATCCCGTTGCTGTGGCGGCTATCTTTGCAGCGAAAGAGCGACCGCATTTTGATCCGCTCATCGTCCATGTGGCGGCAGCTCCAAGTCAGGACAGGCTGGCTGTTCTAGAACACGATTTAGGGCTGGTGACGCTCAGTTTATTGTCTGCTCCACTTCGGGTGCAGATTCAAAACTTATTGCGGGTCTTCTGGCCGGGGCCGCTCACCTGTGTGTTGCCCAAAGCCGCTGCTGTGCCGGATCTGGTGACCAGTGGATTAGCCACGGTTGCCGTCAGGATGCCCGCCCATCCCGTCGCCCAAGCCCTGCTCTCAACCGCTGGGATCCCTTTGGCTGCTCCCAGTGCCAATCGGTTTGGCCGCATCAGTCCCACCACTGCTCAAGCGGTCTGGCAAGAGTTGAACGGACGGATCCCGCTGATTTTGGAGGGGGGATCCTGTCGGGTGGGGTTGGAATCAACGGTGATCGCGCCGACAGAAACTCCAGATGGGGATGTGATCTATCTCTTGCGTCCCGGTGGGATCCCGGTGGAAGCCTTGCAACAGCACACCCACTTGCCGATTGTCAGCATGACACCGGGATCCCTATCTTCTCCCCAGGCTCCCGGCCAGCTCAAGAGTCACTACGCCCCAGGCAAACCGCTGCTGCTATTGCCGACCGCGATCGAGCAGCTTTCGGTGGAACTCTTTGACCAAATCGTGCAGCCTTATCAATCGCAACGACAGGCGGGGCTGGGGCTTTTACGCTTTGCCGGGGATCCCGTCGCTCCTAATTGGTTGACTGAGCAAGGGATCCCGGTGCAGGTGGCGGTGCTAAGTCCTTCCGGTGATTTGACCGAAGCGGCTCAGACTTTGTTCGCCCGATTGCGAGAGTTGGATCAGGGATCCACGGGTCTGTTGATCAGCGAGCCTTGTCCCGGTACAACAGGACTGGGCTATGCCATTACCGATCGGCTACAACGGGCGGCGGTATCGTGACCTGCGACCTGAGACTGACGCCCCAACTATCAACCCAACTTGATAGACTGCCTCTATCCTGACGCACAGCGCCCATGCCCGATCTGACTCCCCCCATCGCCCTGACCATCGCTGGATCCGATAGTGGTGGCGGAGCTGGGATCCAAGCAGATCTCAAGACCTTTGCCTTTTATCAAGTGCATGGCACCACCGCCATCACCTGTGTCACCGCCCAAAGCACACAAGGGGTGATGCGGGTGGATGCCATGCCCTCGGAGGCTGTCACCGCCCAGATCGATGCCATTTTGACGGATATGACGGTACAAGCCGCCAAAACGGGGATGCTGCTCAATGCCGAGATCATCATGGCGGTGGCCCAGCAGATGCAACCCCACGCCAGTCCAGCCCACAATATTCCCGACTGGGTGGTGGATCCTGTCATGGTCTCCCGCACAGGATCCCAGTTGATCGATGATGATGCCATCCAAGCTTTACGAGAGGAGGTGATTCCCTACGCGACGATCATCACCCCCAACCGTTTCGAGGCCCAGATCTTGAGTGGGATGGAGATCCACAGCCTGGAGGATATGCAACAAGCGGCCCAGGTGATTCACCATCAGATTATGGCCCACCGCACAATACAGGGATCCCCGCTGGTCTTGGTCAAAGGCGGTGGCATGAGTGGATCCCTGCACGGCACCGATGTGGCCTGGGATGGCGAGCAGTTCGAGATCTTGCCCCAGAAGGCCGTTCCCACCCAAAATACCCACGGCACTGGCTGTACATTGTCGGCGGCGATCACCGCCGGGCTAGCTCAGGGCAGGGATCCCTGGGAGGCGATTCGACAGGGCAAAGCCTATGTCACCCAAGCCTTGAACTTTGCTCTCACGATTGGGCATGGTCAGGGGCCGGTCGGGCACTTCTTTCCCCTGCTGAACTCTGTAATCTGAGAATTTCGTAACACGGTCTTAATCTCAGCTATTCGGCAATCCTTAAGCTTTTTTTGGCTCTAGAACTGGATTTCACAAGGATCCAGGCTAGATTCCTGTGTCTCAGACATGGCGACCCAACGTAAACAGTTGTTAAATTTATGAAATACAACTTTGCATTTGCAGGTCTCCAACCATGTCTTCCTTAACCTATCCCAAGCAATTCTTATCTAGTCTTTTGCGCTCTGACAGTATTCCAACTTCTTTGGCCCAGGCGGGCTGGACAGGATTGCGGGTGATCGTGGGGTTGATGATGATCCACAATGGTCTCGATAAGTTAGCCGATATTGAAGGCTTTGCGACCGCCTATGTGGAAGTGATTGGGTTGCCCTTCCCGATCTTCTTTGCCTACTGTGCCGCCTTTACCGAGCTGATCGGAGCCCCTCTGCTGGCTTTGGGACTGTTCACCCGTCCAGCGGCTCTGGCCCTGTTTGGCACCATGTCCGTAGCCATCTATCACCACATCTTGGTGGCGGGCTTCAGCATTCCCTATCTGGAACTCAGTGCCATCTATGCTGCTTGCTTCGCCTTTTTTGCCATCAATGGAGCTGGTCGCTACTCCTTCGATAGGCTCTTGTCTGGAGCTTTGGACTCCCATCGCCACACTGACAAACTCGAGGCGTTAGAACAGTCCTTCCAGACCAGCCAGCGGATCAGCAAACTGTCAGATGTCTCGGTTGAGGAGACCGTGGCGAAATAAAGCAGCGTCAATCTACTAACAAGGGGCTTGAGCCCCTTGTCTAGCTACCCCATGAAGCAGCAATAGAGACTAGGCAGGGGGATCCCTTGGCCGCAACCGGTCTACAGCAGGGATCCCTGATCAACACCCCTGACTTTCCTGATCCAAGACATGGCGGATCTTACGGGCCAAATCAATCCTGCGGTAGGGTTTGCTCAGCAACTGCACCCCCTGATCTAAGCGCCCGTGGTGGATAATCGCACTTTCTGAATAGCCAGACGTGAACAGCACCTTTAGATCAGGACGCACCTGTCGGGCCGCATCGGCCAGTTCTCGGCCAGTCATCCCTCCCGGCATGATCACATCTGTAAATAACAGCTCAATATCGGGACGCTGATAGATCAACTCCAGAGCTTTGCGGCCATTATCTGCCGAAATGACCCGATACCCCAGTCGTTCCAGTTGTTCCTGAGCATACGACCGCCCCAACCCATCGTCTTCCACCAGCAGCACCAGCTCATCTCCGCCAACGGGATCCTCCTGCAGCTGTGGTGGCTGAGTTTCAACGGGATCCCCGGTATAGCGAGGTAAATAGAGCCGCACGGTCGTTCCCTGCCCTA
>JBHJNR010000357.1:0-2657 GCA_050330615.1 Cyanophyceae cyanobacterium | reverse complement strand
ATCTGGATCTGGTGCCGCTGGTTTTGCTGATAGAGCGATTGATAGCGGCTGACCACAGCAGCCCATTGATCGGGCGGGCAATAGCTTTGGTCAATCACCACCACCACCGAGGGGGTGAGGAAAGTACGGACGCCATAACCCAAGAGGCCAAACCCGATTCCCCCCAATCCCAAGATGGTGATTACAGCCCGATTTAGTCGGCTCATCCAAGCTCATCCTCAATTAGGTTTTGACAATAAATCTGGCAACAAAACTATCATCTACACATCTACAGATTGGTCTGCAACAAGCCTTTCAAAAGTGTTTGGACATTATCCACAGTGCCCACTTGGACGGTGGATTCTCGCAGGGCAGCAATGGATTCCAATTCGGCTCGATTTGCCCCACTCCCATAGGCAATCGGGTAGATCCGCACATTACTGTTTTCTAAGATCGAACTGATTTGATTAAGACGAAAGCCTCGATTGGTATCCCCATCACTAAGTAACAATAGGTAGTAGCGACCATCGGGATCCTGGTTCGCCTGCTTCATCAAATCTGATAAGGCAACCATCATGGCGTCATAGGTGCCGGTCAGACCATCTGCCCGCAGGCTGTCAATAGCGGCCAAAAAGCTCTGATGATGGGGGACATCAAAGGGAGCCAAGGGCAACAGATAGGTGGGGGTTTCATTAAAAGCGATCATGCCCACCTGATTCCCGGCATTGATTTCGGTACTGGCCACCCTGAGACCCTCTTTGACAGCGGTAAGGGGGGATCCACTCATGGATCCACTCACATCCACCACGATCATCATGTAGACGGTGCGGCCCGCATCTTTTTGGCCTTTCCAATAGGTTTGGGCAGCAGTCAAGATCTCGCCGTTGGGCAAAGGAGGATGTTGATCCACCTGCGTCAGATAGGGGGTTTCCACAAAGCCCTGTTCGACCGCCAGCGCTTGCATCGCCGGAGAGCTGGCATATTCGCCAAATTGTTCCAACGCCTCTTGTTCTTCTGGATCATTCCAGCCAAAGCCCACTAAGGGATTGTTGTGGGGGATCCCAAAGGGAATAAACTCCACATCGCGAAATCCGGGTAGGGTGACCAGCGTTTGAAAGTTTTGATACTCCAACGGAAAAGCCTGCAATTGATCGGGATCCCGAATGAAAATCTCCTGCAAATCGAGGGTGGTGGTGGTGGAGATCAACACCTGCTGCTGGAAGGTATTAAAGACAGAATTAACGGCTGGCGATTCTAGATCTAATAGGGTCAAGGGATCCCCAGACTCTTGGTGTCCTGCCGCTCCCCAAAATAGGGTGTAGAGCAGATTTAGGGAGGTGGAGCTGGAGTAGGGATTGGGATAGCCCACCGCAACTGTGCCCGCCAAAATCTGTCCCAGCAACCCCTCAAAGCTGACATCCCCCTCAGCTTCTAAGCGGTCATAGACTTCTTTTTGCACCACCCAGCCAGCGGTATTGGGCACAAGTCTGGGCACCACAGAGAGGGTCTCGACTCCCGCATCCTCAATCATTGCCACCCAAAAATCATTGGAGGGGGAGTAGCCCGCTGAGTCAACTTCCCCCGCAATGAGCAAGCGAGCGGCGGTGCCGGAAGCAACTTGGCGGATCCCCACTTGGATCCGTTCGCCCGAGTCCAGGGTGAAGCCTTCTTGGTTAAACCGTTCGGCCACATCCACCAACCACCGCTCATTTTGGCGGCTGACATTGGCCTTTTCGCTGGAGGTCAAGATCTCGAGGGTGACGGTATTGGGATCCCGACTGGGTTGCGCGCCATAGAGGGGGAAATCGTCGATAGAGGGCAACGGTTCCTCAATCGTATCGACCGAATAGCGGGCGGCAACGGCGCTATCCACATACTCTTCACGCAGGTCGATTTTGGGCAGAATGGATCGCTCCAGTGCCTGTTGAGCGGATTCAAACGAGTTGGCGGTGGGGACTCTGTTGATGAAGCCACAGGATCCCAGCGCCATCATGGATAGGGATCCCAGGGCAAGGCGATAGAGGCAGGAGAGGGGAAGGGTGGTGGTGGGCATCGCTTAATCCGGTGAGGTTTTCGGGCTGGGGGATGAACTAGTGTGGAGCAAATCTTGCTGCAGGGAGACCAGATCCTGCAAGCGGAGCGGTAATGATACGGTATGCCCTGACATAGCGGGATCCAAGGCTGAAAGCACCACTTGATCTTGCAAGGTTTGTAGTTGAGCTTGGGTCTTTTGTAACCCCTGTAAACTCAATTGGATCCGCTCTTGGGTCATCTGACGATAGGCGGTGGTTTCTACCTGATCGAGGGCTTGACCAGAGCGGGCGATCTGCTCCATGAGAGCCACCATGCCATAGAGCACCTGCAACAGATCGGAGATCACCTCAGGACACCGTTCTCCAATACTGGCTGCCGATCCTTGGGCTTCTTGGGCCACCCCTACCGCTATCTCCCAAGTGGACTTAAAGCCGGATGGAATCAACGCTTGATGTTGGCGCAAATAGGTCTGAAAAACGTCTGGAAGCAATAAATTGGCGGATGGCCCTTCTGGCTCAATCTGCCGCAGCCAACTGGCCATCATGCCAGCACTGACGAGCCCGCCCCCCAGCACTACCAACCCACGGGATCCCGCCATCACTATCAGGATCCCATAGCCTACGCCGATCCCCGCCAAGAGGATG
>JBHJNR010000356.1:0-14692 GCA_050330615.1 Cyanophyceae cyanobacterium | reverse complement strand
GGATCAAGGTGATAAAGCGACAAGGGTACGGGTTTACCAACATTACTAACTTCAGAGCCCGATTATTGGCAGCTTTCTGGCCTTAGTAATCCTTGATCACCATAAGTCCGGGAGAGCCGGTCGGCTCAGGGCTTTAAACTTGGACTTAATCCTATTTTGGATCCGGGTTTCACCCTCTACATCTAGTGTCAAAGCTCCTGATTCCCCAAAGGTGATCTGGTTGCTGAGCAAGATGATTCCCTTGAGTTGATGAGGGGATCCCAAAAAATAACCCCTCTCCAAGAAGAGAGGGGCGAAGGAAGATGACACACCCTAGAGTTCTGGCTCAAATACCTCTAAGTCTTCTACCGTGCCACCGCTAAATGTCCAGCGGGCAAACGTGCCTGCCACATCGCCGTTTTCATCAAAAGTAATGGATCCAGAAGCCCCGATGTACTGGATGTCCTCGCCAGCGGCGATTAGCTCCACGGCCTTGTCCCACTCACCGGGCAAGATTTCGGTGCCAGGAGCATTGGCCACCTCCCGCAGGGCATCTCGAATTGCCGCGCCATCGGTGCTGGTGCCTGCTTTTTCGATGGCCAAGGCCAACACAAAGGCGGCGTCATAGGATGTGTCGATATAGGGGGTGGGGGGCAACTCCCCAAATGACTCCTCATACGATGACGCAAAGAACTCGTAACTATTGCTATCGGTAAGAGCTTGGGGTGAAACCCCCAGGGATCCCTCGAGAATGTCAGCTCCGATCTGCTCGGCTACTTCAGGTGAGCGCATGCCATCGGTAAAGACAAAGTCCTCAAAGAATCCTTCTTCAAGAGCTTGCCGCAGAATGGTGGTTCCATTTTCGGGATAGCCGATCAACACCAAAGCTTCGGGATCCCCGCTGTTGGCCAACTGTTGCAATTCGCCCCGATAGGAGGCTTGACCGGGCTCGTAGGCTGAGCTGGCGGTGATGGTGCCCCCCTGCGCTTCAAAAGCAGCAGTGAAGCTGTCATTCAGACCTTGGCCATAGTCATTATTGATATAGATGATCGCCAGGTTCTCCAGCCCTTCTGAGCGGGTCACATCTGCCAAGGCAACCCCCTGAAAAGCATCGGAAGGCACGGTGCGGAAGAGGAAGTCGTCGTCCTCTAGGGTGGAGATGGAGGGAGCGGTAGAGGCCGGAGAGACCAACGGAATGCTATTGGGGGCAGCGACGCTAGTGGCAACAGGAATGGTATTGCCGCTGGCTAGTGCCCCCACGATGGCGGACACCCCCTCTAACGAAACCAAGCGATTGGCGGCATCAATGGCGGGCTGAGCAGCAGTTTGGGTATCCCCTACAACAATCTCAACCTCTTGGCCGAGGATCCCTCCGGCAGCATTGATCTGCTCGATGGCCAACCGTACCCCGTTGAGGCAGTTTTCACCAAAAGCTTGCAAATCTCCCGTCATGGGCATGAGTGCCCCCAATTTGACAGGGCTATCTTGAGCCAAAGAGGGCAGGGTGACAGCGGTAAGGGCTGCTGCCGTCAAGCTAGCCGCAATGCCAAAGGCCCGCCGAGAAAAGTTAGGCATGGTATTTGCTCCAAGGAAGGGGTGGTGAGAATAATGGATATTTTCTCTATGTTTAGATCACTTTCGCCGATTTTCCTATTTATTTGCCTATCTATGCGCCCATCCGGCTGTTAGCTATCTCAACCTCAGGGATCCCAGGGTGATCAACGGGGGGCAAAGCACGGATTTTTTAAGCTCTATTGTGAGCTGGCAACCCTAAAGCGGGATCCCGTTGCTAGTCCTGAGAGAAATCAGAACCTAGACTCCATTTGACGCCACCCCATTTCATTTCGTTCCAGAACCTATACAGATCCAACACAGAACAAACCAACTGCGGTCTTGAGCGCAGGAGTCCCCAGAGCCGATGCTGACTGGGCGGGGTGGACTGGTACATTGGGTAGGTAAGTGCAGGGAGATTCGGATCATGAGCCAGCCCATCATGAACGAGGGACGAAGACGAACCATCATCGAGGGGGTCACGCCTGAGGTAGATGGTGGACGCTATCCCATCAAGCGCACGGTCGGAGAATCGGTGGTGGTGGAGGCTGATATTTTTGGGGATGGCCATGACCAACTAGCGGCGGTGATCCTCTACAAAGAAGCGGGATCCGATCGCTGGAGCGAGGCTCCCCTCTTTCATCAAGTCAATGACCGCTGGCGAGGGGAATTCAGTGTCAACAGCCTGGGATCCCATGTCTACACGGTGCAAGCCTGGGTGGATCACTTCAAAACCTGGCAAAAAGACCTGCGCAAACGGGTGGATGCGGGCCAAGATGTGACGGTGGATCTATTGATTGGGGCTGAGCTGGTGGAAGCGGCAGCGCAACAGCATACGGGCGATGTGGCCAGCAAAATGCAGCGGTATGGCCAAAGTTTGCGCGCCGATGGCGATGTAGGCATCCGGGAAGGCTTGTCCTCAGACCTGGCCCGCCTGATGGAACAGCATGGCCAACGGCCCTACATCACCACCTACGATCAGGAATTGCGGGTGACGGTGGATCGGGATCGGGCCCGCTTCAGCAGCTGGTATGAGCTGTTCCCGCGCTCCTGTGGGCCGGATGAGGCCACCCACGGCACCTTCAAAGATTGTGAGGCCAGGATCCCTGATATCGCGGCGATGGGCTTTGATGTGGTCTATCTGCCCCCGATCCATCCGATTGGGGACGCCTTTCGCAAGGGCAAGAACAATTCCACCACCCCAGAGCAGGGGGATGTGGGCAGTCCGTGGGCGATTGGCAGTTCAGTCGGGGGGCACAAGGCCATTCACCCCCAGTTGGGATCCCTGGCCGATTTCCAGGCTTTGGTGGCCACAGCCCGGCAGCATGGCATCGACATTGCTCTGGATGTGGCATTTCAGTGCTCCCCCGATCACCCCTATGTGAAGGAGCATCCCGATTGGTTTATATCCCGTCCCGATGGCACGATTCAATATGCCGAAAATCCCCCCAAGAAATATCAGGATATCTACCCGATCAATTTTGAGAGTGCCGACTGGCAAAACCTGTGGGCAGAACTCAAGAGTGTGTTTGACTACTGGATTGCCCAAGGGGTGACCATCTTTCGGGTGGACAATCCCCACACCAAGGCATTTCGGTTTTGGGAATGGTGCATTGCCGCCATCAAAGAAGAGCACCCCGAAGCCATCTTTTTAGCGGAAGCCTTTACCCGCCCCAAGGTGATGAAGCGGCTGGCTAAGGTGGGCTTCACCCAGTCCTATACCTATTTCACTTGGCGCAATCACAAGTGGGATCTCACTGAGTATTTTACGGAGTTGACCCAGACCCCGATGCGGGAATACTTCCGGCCCAATCCCTGGCCCAATACCCCCGATATTTTGCATGAATTTCTTCAGCAGGGAGGACGGCCCGCCTTTATGCTGCGGCTGGTGCTGGCGGCCACATTGGGATCCAATTATGGGGTGTATGGGCCTGCTTACGAGCTATTTGAAGGGCGGGCGGTCAAGCAGGGCAGCGAGGAGTATCTCAATTCTGAGAAATATCAAATCCGCCACTGGGATCTGGATCGACCGGATAGCCTGAAGGAGTTTATGGGACGGATCAACCAGATCCGTCATCACAATCGCGCCCTGCAAAGTGACTGGAGCCTCAAGTTTCACCCCACCGATACCGATCAGATCATCTGCTACAGCAAGCAAACCCCAGACCTGGACAACCGGATCATTGTGGTGGTCAGCTTGGATCCCCATTATGCCCAAGCAGGCTGGGTGCATCTGGACTTGGGCCCCTTGGGGATTGCTCCCAATCAACCTTTGGTGATTCGAGATCTGATTGACGATGTGGAGTATACCTGGCACGGCTCTAGCAACTATGTCAAGTTAGATCCATGGCGGGTACCTGCCCACATCTTTCGGGTGGAGGGGGGTTGATCCCAAGTTAGATTGAAGTTAATCTCAGTCTTTTGACTCAGCTTCTTTCCTCAACCTTTTGGCTCAACCCACTGGCTCAACCTTTTGGCTCAACCTTCTGACCCTGCTGAGACAACCCTTCTGGGCTTAAAATTCACCCGACTTGAATGGGCGATTCCTGCTAGAAACGATATCCGTTTCGCGCCAATTTTACTGCCTTTTCTTTTACTGTTGCTGCATCTATCATGCCTTTAGATACCACTCCCCAATCCACCCTGTCAGCCGTCACTCACCAGCCCCTTTGGTACAAAGACGCGGTCATCTATGAGCTGCCAGTCAAAGCGTTTGCCGATAGCGATGGGGATGGGATGGGTGATTTTCCAGGATTGACAGAACGACTGGATTATCTCCAGGAATTGGGGGTGACTGCCCTGTGGTTGCTGCCCTTCTTTCCATCACCGCTGCGGGATGATGGCTATGACATTTCTGACTACTACAGCGTCAATCCCACCTATGGAACCCTAGAAGACTTCCAGACTTTTTTGGATGAGGCCCACAAGCGGGGGTTGCGGGTGATCATCGAGTTGGTGCTCAACCACACCTCTGACCAGCATCCCTGGTTTCAGCGGGCACGACAGGCTCCAGCCGGCAGTCCCGAGCGGGATTTTTATGTCTGGAGCGACACCCCCGAAAAATACCAGGAAGCCCGCATCATCTTTCAGGATTTTGAGACCTCCAACTGGTCTTGGGATCCTATTGCCAAAGCCTACTATTGGCATCGTTTTTATTCCCATCAGCCCGATCTCAACTTTGACAATCCCAATGTCGAAAAAGCTCTGCTCAAGGTGGTGGACTTTTGGCTGGATAAGGGGGTAGATGGGCTGCGGTTGGACGCGGTGCCCTATCTCTATGAAAGAGAGGGATCCAACTGCGAGAACTTGCCGGAAACCCATGAAATGCTGCGCAGTTTACGCCGCCATGTGGATGCCAACTATCAAGACCGGATGCTCTTGGCGGAGGCGAACCAGTGGCCCGAAGATGCAGCGGCCTATTTTGGCGATGGTGACGAATGCCACATGAATTTTCACTTCCCATTGATGCCGCGCCTGTTTATGTCGGTGCAGATGGAAGATCGCTTTCCCATCATCGACATTTTGCAGCAGACCCCAGAGGTGCCGGACAATTGCCAGTGGGCGATCTTCTTGCGTAACCACGACGAATTGACCCTGGAGATGGTCACCGACGAAGAGCGGGACTACATGTACCAGATGTATGCCAATGATCCCAGAGCACGGGTCAACCTCGGGATCCGCCGGCGGTTGGCTCCTTTGTTGGGCAATAATCGGCGGATGATTGAGCTGCTCAATGGTCTGTTGTTCTCGTTGCCCGGTACGCCTGTTCTCTACTATGGCGACGAGATCGCCATGGGGGACAACATCTATTTGGGGGATCGCAATGGGGTGCGGACTCCGATGCAGTGGAGTGCCGACCGCAACGCCGGATTCTCGCGGGCCAATCCCCAAAAGCTCTATTTGCCCATCATCATTGATGCGGAATATCACTACGAATCCGTCAATACCGAGGCCCATCGCAACAACACCAATTCCCTCTGGTGGACGATGAAGCGCCTGATCGCCATTCGCAAGCGCTATCGCGCCTTTGGCCAGGGATCCTTTGAGTTTCTCTATCCTGACAATCGCAAGGTATTGGCCTTTGTTCGCACCGTTGGGGAGGGCAACCAGCAGGAGCGGATTCTGGTGGTGGCGAACCTGTCTCGCTATGTGCAATGTGTGGAACTGGATCTATCGCAATATGCGGAGATGCGTCCCACCGAGATCTTTGGCCAGACACCTTTCCCGGCTATCGGCCAGTTGCCCTACTTTCTCACCCTTGGCCCCCATTCGTTCTATTGGTTCTCATTGGCTAACCCCACCGAAACCCTGGACGGGGATAGCAATGTGGTCTTGCCCAGCTTGACGGTGACCGGATCCTGGCAAAACAGTCTCAAGGGCGAAGCACGGGTGCGGCTGGAAACCATTCTGGAGGACTACATCGTTAACTGCCGCTGGTTTGGGGCCAAAGCCCGCAATATTCAATCCCTGACCATCACCTCTGTAGTGCCGATGCAGTCAGATCCTGAGCTGGATGCCGATCGAATCACCGAAGCCACAGTGCTATTGCTACATATCGACTACACAGAAGGGGATCCCCAAACCTATGTGCTGCCCATCGCCTATGTGACCAGTGAGCAAGCCCTGCAATTGCGGCTGGAATCCCCCCAGTCTCAGATCGCCGCCCTCCAGATCAAGACCAGCCAGGGATCCGAAGAAGGGGTGATCTTTGATGCCTTTGGGGATCGGGGCTTTTTGTCCCTGTTGATGAACTCCATCAGCCGCCATTCCTTCTACAAAGGCACCCCCGGTCAGATCATTGCCACCACCACCCAAAAATTTGCCGAAATCAGTGCCGATATCGAACATCTGCCCCTAGAGCCGCGCGTCCTCAAGGCTGAACAGAGCAACACCTCCGTAGCCTACGGAGAATTGCAGGGCAGTACGATGCGGGAGCGATTTATTTTGAAGCTATTCCGCAAAGTGGAAGAAGGGGTCAATCCTGATCTCGAAATTGGTCGCTACTTGACCGAGACCCAATCCTTCGAGCAAGCGCCAGCGGTAGCGGGGGCATTGGAATATCGCAAAGGTCGCTCCAAGCCGATCACCTTAGCGATCTTGCAAAACTTCGTGCCCAATGAGGGGGATGCCTGGCGGTTTACCCTCGATGAGCTGGGATCCTACTTTGAGCGGGTGATGGTGGAACAGGCCCAGTTGGAGAAAGTGCCCGTTCCCACCGGATCCCTGATGGATCTGATCGAGTTGGAGATTCCTGAGCTGGCGTATGAAACCATTGGCACCTATCTGGAATCAGCCCGTCTGTTGGGGCAACGTACCGCTGAGCTCCACACCGCTTTGGGGGCGGCCACCGACGATAAGGATTTTGCCCCGGAGGAGTTTTCCCAACATTATCAACGGTCGCTCTATCAATCGATGCGGAACTTGGTGGGGCAAACCTTCCCGATTTTGGAACGCAAAGTCAGTAAGTTGTCTGACAGCAATCGCAAGATGGGTCGGGAGGTGATCAAACAAAAGGAGGCGATCATGGGCCGTTTCCGCATGGTGCTGGATCAAAAGATCACCGCCAAACGGATCCGCTGTCATGGGGACTTTCACCTGGGTCAGGTACTGTATACCGGCAAGGACTTTGTCATCATCGATTTTGAAGGGGAGCCCTCCCGCAGTTTGAGCGAGCGACGGCTGAAGCGTTTTCCCCTCCGGGATGTGGCGGGCATGTTGCGGTCGTTTCAGTATGCGGTGAATAAGGCCTTACGCAATCAGGTGGCCAGCGGTCTACTGTCGGAAGACGTGACGGATCAAGGAGAAGGGTTGCTGGCTTGGGGACAGTTTTGGGAGCGGTGGGTCAGTGTGTCCTTCCTCTCCAGCTATTTGGAAGCCGCTGCTGAGTCTGCTTTCTTGCCCAAAAACAAGCAGGAACTTCGCATCCTGTTAGATGCCTATCTGCTAGAAAAAGCGATCTACGAACTGGGCTATGAGCTAAATAGTCGCCCTGACTGGGTGGGGATCCCGTTGCGGGGGATCCTACAGTTGATGATGACGGCGGTGGATGATGTCGTCTGATCTTTCCCGGCCTGAGTCCGTAGCAGGGGATCCTAGTTCTCTATCGGAGCTTGAGGATCCCTTGTCTGGAGATCCGCTGGCGGATCTGACAGATAGTAAAGATATCCTGGATACCCCCAGGTGGATCGGGTTGCAACAGCGGGTACGCAATCACGTCAACCCGTTTCATGCCCAGTATCGCCTGCCTGTCCCATCCCCCCATTGGGAGCAGGACTATGGCCGACTCGATCGCCCGTTTCACCTCGATATCGGCACCGGCACCGGACGGTTTCTGTTGGCTTTGTCCCGACAGGAAACCACTTGGAATCACCTGGGCATCGAGATCCGCAAGCCGTTGGTGGAGCGGGCTAATCTTTGGAAACAAGAGCTGGCCCTAGACAATGTTCACTTTTTGTTTGGCAATGCCAATGTCAACCTGAAGCAGTTGTTTGCTCCTGGGGATTTGAGTCGGGTCACGATTCAATTTCCGGATCCCTGGTTCAAAAAACGCCACCAAAAGCGGCGGGTAGTACAGCCCCCCTTGGTGCAGGATCTGGCCCTGCTCTTACAGCCGGGATCCCCGGTGTTTTTGCAGTCCGATATCCAAGAGGTGGCGGTGGAGATGTGGGAACGGTTTCGAGAGCATCCTGATTTTGAGGATCCCTCAGGTGGCCCGATTGACCATAACCCCCTCAGGATCCCCACCTTGCGGGAGTTGCAGTGCCAAAAACAGGGATTGCCCATCTATCGCTACTGGCTGGTGCGCCGTTAGGCAGGGGCATTGAGCAAGGGATCCAACAGTCCTTGATAGAGGGAGAGGACAAACGGGGGATCTTGGTAGTTGCTCCGGGCTTGCTGCCAGGCGGTGATCGATTCTTCTCGCAGCAAGGTGCCCAAGGTTTCTACCTGAAGCAGGGTCACATCGTGGGGTAGCAGATCTGCGAATTGGGTTCTCATCACCTGATCATCATTGATCTGGCCCAGGTGATCTTGCAGGTCTTTTAGATCTTGGATCCAAGTCTTGAGGGTGGTCGGATAAAAACTCCGGCATTGTTCCAACTGATAGCGCAGCCGCTTGAGGGCTTTGCGGAGGGTGTGAAGAGGTTCGACGCTGTTGACAAATTCGGGATCCTGGCAGGCGGGCAGTTCTAGATGCCAACTGGGGTGGAGGACGACATCCCGCAGCGCAGGCAACAGCAGCAGTGGCAACGATTGGGCCAACGGATAGGATCCCTTGGGACTGTAGGTGGGGGCATCGATCCAGTCTTGCCAGGTGAGGCAAATCTTGTCAAAGCCCTTGCTTTGCAGCAGTTTGTGGCTGTGGCGGCGGGCTTTGGGATAGTGTTTGCCCAGATCGCGGGTGAGGTGATCGATCCAAATCTGTTCGGTGTCGGGTACCTGGGGTCGATAGGTCTCTGTCAAGGTTTTCATCATCACGTCGAGATCCCGTTGTTCCCCCAGCGCGGATCCCAGTCTTTGCAGGTTTTTGGGTCGCCCCTGTTTGGGGAACTCTAGGGCCAAGCCAAACAGATCCAGCCCCGCCCGTAACCGCCGCACCGTTACACGCAGTTGATGCAGGGATTCGGCCTCCCCATCTGCTAGTACCTGATCTCGGTACTTGAGCAGCTTGCGCCAATGTCCCGCTAGGATCCCGTGGGCATAGTCTCCCAAGGTGGAGGGCAGGGGATCTGCTGTGGTATCTGGGGCAGGCTGTTCTGCCGGGGGCACCTCTGGCAGATCGCCTGCGCTGTGATTAGCGTCCAGCGACAGCACTTCTGGCGTTACTTGGGACATGACAAAACCTTCTCCAACGTATCTAAGGGATCCATACTAACCTATCCCTTAACTTGCTCTTAACCTTAGAGGCTAATTGATTGAGTAGCTAACAATGATGAGGGATCCCTTGGTGGGGAGAGCGGTTCCACTATAAGGATCCCAGGGACTTTAGTGAACAGCACTTAGGGGTATTTCTGGTGTAGCCTAGGCCAGTGTAATTACCGCATTTTTAAGGGTTGGCTTGGGACTTATGCCCAACTATTCTAGAGAAAAGCCTGTAATCAGGGAATACCCTGACGATTGCTGGAGATCGGGTCTTAGCTGGAGGATATCCAGAAGAATTTGTATAATGCAGTTGACAAGTATAATATTACGGAGTCTTCCATATAACCCGCAGTTAGTAATATGAATGAAGTAAAAAAAGAAGTGTTGATACTGGATGAATATCAGTTATTTGATAGCCATTTACATATAATTGATGATCGATACCCACTAGTACCTAACAACGGCTACAAGCCAGATGTATTTACACATACAGACTACCTATCTAGGGTAAGTTCTTACAGCCTGTGCGGTGGAGCAATAGTATCTGGTTCCTTTCAGGCTTTTGACCAAAGTTATCTTCTTGAGGCATTAAGAAACCTCGGGCCATCATTTGTCGGTGTTACTCAGCTTCCGAGCACCGTTTCTAATGACGAGATAGTTGAATTAAATAAATGTGGTGTTCGTGCTATTCGATTCATTCTAAGACGAGGTGGCTCTGAAGATATTCGCCACTTATCGTACATGGCATCAAGAGTTAATGAAATTGCAGGATGGCATGTGGAATTATACATTGACTCTTCAGATCTCCCCGAGCTATACCACATCCTCACGAAACTACCTTCTGTGAGTATCGATCATCTGGGTCTTAGCAAAGCAAGATTTAAGACACTAGTTGAACTTGCAGAAAAAGGAATTCGGGTAAAAGCAACAGGCTTTGGGAGAATTGATTTTCCGGTTATAGAAGCGCTCAAAGACTTGTACTCTGCTAACCCTTACTCACTCATGTTCGGCACAGACCTACCATCTACAAGGGCACCAAGAGAATATTCAGATAATGATTTTATGTTAGTCATTGAGGCGCTCGGTTCTGAAGGGGCAAAAAATATGTTCTGTGAAAATACTCTCAGCTTTTATAGCCCAATAAAAAGCTAACAATGCAAATGGAAATGGAACCGCGAATTCAAATTTACGATGACTTTTATGCCGAGCATGAAGCTCTCTATAAAACACTTATCGCAACAGTCGAATGGGATGACCGAATGGCAGCGAGACGCACAGCTTCCTTTGGGCATCCCTACAACTACTCACAAATCAGCTATCCTGAAACTCCAATTCCTAAAGACCTGCTGCCACTCCTTGGACTCCTTTACGAGAGATTGCAAGTATGCTTCAACAACTGCTTGTTAAATTATTACGAGACAGGTGGCAACACAATGGGGTTCCACTCCGATGACACAACTGGACTTGTTCCAGGAACCGGTGTGGCAATTGTCTCGCTAGGAAGTATTCGAGGCATCACATACCGCTCCAAGGATGCCCCCCAAATTCAGAGATCATTTGCACTTCAGCCAGGATCCCTACTTTATATGGACGACCTCATGCAAAAGAGTTGGGTACATGCCATTAAGCGACAAAAAGTCGCAGGTTCACGAATCAGTCTTACATGGCGGGCATTCAAATAGGAATGATGACTAAAGCCATGCCCCGAGCACACGATCAGACGTTTTTCCAATGGCTCATTGCTAGCGCGTGCCGGGTGATGGCAGTCGTTATCGGCATTTAAGTGAAGGTAGAGAGGGATCCCTGAGCATCAAAGATCATATATCACTGCACTCAACCTTGTGATAGCTTTTTTGTCAGGATCCGAGCTGGCTGATGGCGAGTGAGATAAGACGTTAGGCAGGAAGAAGCGATTGAAATTCACCGCATACTTTGAATCAATGCGATCGCGGCCTGACCGAGCTGCCATCGATCTGGCGTGGGTAAAGCGGGTCGTCGATAATCCGGAGGCCGAGAAAATCCAGGCGGATGGGCGGATCCGTCGATGGTCTAGAATTGACGAAGCCGAGGGACGTTATCTTCGCGTCATTTTGCTCCCGGACGGCGAAACTGTTCATAACGCATTTTTTGACAGGTCATCTCGTCATGAAGATTAAATATTTCACAGAAACGGATACGCTTTATATTGAGTTCAAAGGTGGTGACATCGTTGAGAGCAGAGATCTTGATGAGGACACTGTTCTAGATGTCGATGCAAAAGGGCAGATCTGCGCCATGACAATCGAGCATGCCAGTGAACGCACAGATATTCCACACTTTTCCTTTGAGCAAGTCGCCGCCTGACGAATCTCTGCAACTGATCTTGTGATAGCTTTTTTCTCAGGATCCCAAATTTCTGATGGCGAGTAATTTAAGAAGTTAGCTGGCAAAAGGGGAAATGATGTCGATCTCTATTCGAGTTCTTCTGCTAGTTGCTGGAACACTTTATCAAGCAATTGCTAGCTGGCTAGAAGATCGACAACCACCCCCTGGCCAAATGATTGATGTAGGTCAGTATCGGCTACATCTTTACGTTGCAGGAGAGGCCAGCCCAACTATTGTCTTAGACCATAGCTTAGGAGGAGTAGAAGGCTATCTGCTGATAGAAGAACTATCAAAATTAGCACGAGTATGTATCTATGATCGGGCTGGCTGTGGCTGGAGCGATCACAGCCCCTATCCCCGAACCAGCGAGAAAATTGTGAAGGAGTTATACGCTCTACTGGTTCAAGCAAAAATCGAGCCACCTTACATTTTGGTGGGAGATTCATTTGGTAGCTATAATGTCCGACTTTATGCTCATCTGTTTCCTCAGAAAGTTGCGGGTATGGTACTCACAGATGCACTGCACGAGACAGAAATGCTCAAGATGTCCCTCCCATTACAAGCCCTAAAACTTTTCTTCATCTCAGGTTTTGGCGTGTCTATCCTAGGCTCGATGATTGGGATTATCCGACTACTGAGAACCTGTGGAGCATTTGAATTATTAAAGCCCGAGTTGCGCCGCTTTTCTCAAAACTCTCTCAACTGGGTGAAACGTTCATTCTGTCGTCCCAAACACTGGATTACGATGAGTCGAGAGATGATCAATCTCGATAAAAGTGCGCGTCAAGTTAGTATGGCGAATCATTTGGATTCCATGCCGATTGTTAGTATTAAAGCCAGCTCATTCTTTAAGCCTTCTTTTTGGACTCGTTTTATACCTCTGAAAGACTCTAACCAGTTGCGGGAGAAGATGCACGAGGACTTATGCAGCATATCGACAGATTTTCATCAAGTTGAAGCCTATAAAAGCGGTCATTTTGTATGGATAGATCAACCCGATGTCATTGTTGATGCTGTGAGAATCATGCTCAATAGAATCAATGCTTCTCACTAGCAGTCTAAGATTGGGCCAGAGCTACCCCTTACTTGGGAGGCTACTGTCAGCCAGTGAATCTTGTTATTATCGACCTTTCAGCTGGGATCCAGAGAGGGATCCCTGAGCATCGAAGATCATTTATCACTGCACTCAACCTTGTGATAGCTTTTTTATCAGGATCCCAGCTCTATAGTATCGGATGCGTTGAGACGTTAGGCAGAAACAGAAATGATCACCTTTACCATAACAGCCAATAGCTCTATCTCCCCAGAGCAGATATGTGAAGGAATATTCGATGTAGATCAGTGGGTCAGCTTTGTAGGTTATAGCCCCCTTCCAGGGATCCGTAAGGTGACCAAGGAATCACCACTAACTACACCAGTTGGAACCATCTTCTACGTCGAGAACACTGACGGTTCAAAACACAAAGAGACTGTTCAGTCGTTTAATCCTGGAAAACAAATTATTATGAGAATGGATGACTTTTCCCAGCCCTTATGTAGCCTAGTGACTCATTTTGTTGAGCGTTGGGATTTTGCTGACACTTATCCAGACTGTCGAATAACTCGAACATTTGAACTATATCCTAAGAACATATTTGCCAGCGTTCCAGTATGGCTTATTTCTCGTTTACTCAAGAAAGCTGTAGAGAACCATACCAAGCAGCTTGCAAACCCTAAATGAGTCTGACGAAGCAATGACTGCTGTCATAGAGCCAGATCTGAAGCATTATCGGCATTACTGGTGAGGGATGCTCAGGGATCCCTGAGGATTGAAGACAACAAGTCACTGCACTCGACCTTGTGATAGCTTTTTGTCAGGATCCCAGATTGTTGATGACGGGTAGGTTAAAACGCTATCTATTGGGGGGCAGTCGGTGCTGAAACCAGTAATTCAGGAAGAAATAACAGGATGTGGAATCGCATCTGTGGCTAATATCCTGGGCAAGACTTATTCAGAGATGAAAGCCATAGCCAATACTATGGGTATCTATGCTGAGGATAAATCGCTGTGGTCAGATACCCAGGATGTGCGTCATATGCTGTCTAGTGCAGGCGTTGAAACCTCCAAAGATGAAGTCTCCTTTGTGTCTTGGGATGGGCTACCTGACCTAGCCCTCTTGTCCATAAAGCATTATCAAGAAGAAGGCAGGAATTTTTGGCACTGGGTATCTTCAAACGCATAGATGGCCAGCCTTTTGTATTAGACTCTGCTGATTACCTACCGTCTAATATCCGAACAGACTTTGATGAGATGCGGCCCAAATGGTTCATTGAGGTCAGATATATATAATAAGTTACAACAATTTATACCCGATGCCCCCTGGAAACTTGCAAGGCATTTTTTGACAGGTCATTTTGTCATGATGGTTAAATATTTTGCAGAAACCGACACGCTGTTCATCGAATTCAAAAGTGGTGATATTGTTGAGAGTAGAGATCTTGATGAGGACACTCTTCTAGATGTCGATACAAAAGGGCAGATCTGCGCCATGACAATCGTGCCTGCCAGTGAACGCAAAGATATTCCCCACTTTTCCTTTGAGCAAGTCGCCGCCTGACGAATCTCTGCAACTGATCTTGTGATAGCTTTTTTCTCAGGATCCGAGTTTTCCGATAGAGGGTGAGTTAATACGTTATGCTCCCATCCCCCTCTAATTCGATATCCAAGATCGATCTCCAAGAGGTAGTTCTATCCCTCTTTCATCAGGTTGCGTATTGTTGACGAAATTCCGCCATTTGACCTCCTCCCCGGCCTTTAAGGCCGAGGATTCGGTTTAGGCGAACAAGAGCAGTTGCAATTGCTGACCGTCCCGACAGGTTGACGCTTCACCGGATGCTGCTGGCAAGCCAGACTTATGCGTTCCTCCACGTCCGTTTAGAGTCTTGGATTGTCCACCCG
>JBHJNR010000355.1:0-4745 GCA_050330615.1 Cyanophyceae cyanobacterium | reverse complement strand
CAGCAGCATCCGGTGAAGCGTCAACCTGTCGGGACGGTCAGCAATTGCAACTGCTCTTGTTTGCCTAAACCGAATCCTCGGCCTTAAAGGCCGGGGAGGATGTCAACATTTGACCCGTTTTGTTCAGCTGGCTTTACTCCCGATTGAGAGATCGGAGCAGCGAAGTGGTGGCAGAAAAGAGAGAGGGAAAATCCTCAGAAGGTTCCACAGCCTCTGGATTGGGGGGAGGGATGACCGTTTCGATGGGATCCACCAGCGTACCCGTCGTCTCCTCCACAGATGGTGGAGTGGGCAACTCCTCCAACAACTCAGCAGGAGGATCCAGAGGAAATGTCGTGGAGAGATCTTCCAACTCTGCTGGCAAGGTTGGCAGCGGATCCACAGGTTCTAGCCTCGGCAAAAGGGATCCCTGCTGGATGGCGAAAGTCTCTTCGGTTTCCTGGCTCGGGATCACAGTGGGATCTGGAGGATTCACCTCAATCGTGGGACTGGGGGTGGCTAGTCCTGAGCCTATGAAAGGATCCTCTTGATCCAGTTGTTCCAAAAGTTGTTGGGGAATAGCTAGGGGAGGTCTGACATCTTCGATCTGGGTGGGAATCGGAGGTGGCTCTGGGATGGGTCGGCGCACCTCATCTATAGAAGTCACCCGAAAGATCAAAACAAAGGGTCGTCCGGTCACCTCCTCCACCAAGGCTTCCATAAATCCCACCTGTACGGGTGTAACTTCATCGGTTGCGCGCACAGTCAGGATCACTTCTGGCGGATTGGTAACCCAATTAAAGTCACTCTCCACCAGTTCTACCCGCTGAAAGGTAATGGCGCGATTCAACAAAGCCTGCCGCACGGCGATCTCAAGTTCTCCCTGGGTCAAAATCCGGGCCAGACTGGCTCCCAGAGGAATCAACAACGCCGCCGTCATGCCCACCGTCCAAACCACCACCCGTCTGGCCCGATGCCCTGGTGCATAGCCCCCCAGCAAGAATGTGATCATACAGGCGAGGGCGATGCCCAAAAGATTGGTGACATAGAGCAGCGCAGCTCCCATGCTGGTGGGCCAATCGAAGGCTGAGATCCCCAGCCCAATTACGCAGACGGGGGGCATCAGCGCCACCGAAATCGCCACACCGGCCAGGGAATCAGAGATCTTGGGTCGCATTTTGGCAAATGCCCCCACCGTTCCGGCAGCCAGAGCCACCCCCAAATCCAAGAGATTGGGTTGTGTCCGGGCCAAGATCTCGCTGCCCCAAGTAGGTAGACTGACCAGCATCCCAATCAGACAGGACAAGCTGATGCCGATGCCAGTGCCGATGCCGACAGAGCGTAGAGACATCCAAAACATACCGACATCCCCATTGAGAGCCCCCAAGGCCAGCCCCCGAATCGGCAGCATCAGCGGAGCCACGATCATGGCCCCAATGATCACGGCGGCACTATTGGACAACAACCCAAATGTGGCGATGGCGCAGGAGGTGAAGACCAGCATCAAATAGTTGAGACTGGTATGGGATTCTTCATAAACCCCGGCGTAGAGAGCTTGAAATTCTTCAAGGGTGACTTTGGGGAACTGGATGGAGCCAGGGATCCGCCAAGATTGTGACAGCGTACCGCTTAAAACAGTTCTCCACACCATGTTTTTCAGCTCCGTCACCGATCACGGCATTTTTTGAACTATAACAACATCCTGGTCTTGTCCCGATTACCCGATCACCTAATAACTCCACAAAGGGATCCCGGAGCCAGCGCAACAGGCTAGGATCACAGATGGAGGAGGAGCAGGGGCAGGCAATCGCGTTTTGGCTATCGCAGAGATGGCTGGAATGAGGAAAGTCCGGGCTTCCAGAAGCAACACACCGCTGGAGAAACTCCAGTGCGGGCAACCGTGAGGACAGTGCCACAGAAACATACCGCCGATGGAAGGTGCTATTTCCCAATAGCGATTCACAGGTAAGGGTGCAATGGTGGGGCGCACGCGCTTAATGTAAGAGCCCACCAGCAGCATCGAGAGGTGCTGGCTTGGTAAACCCCGGTGGGAAGCAAGGCCGCAGCAACGGGACTATGGCTGTTCTTCGTCCCCGATTGCTGCATCAGGATCCAGGTAGGTTGCTTTGTAGTTTGACTACGGGTGACCCAAGGTGGATTCCTGATGGAATCGCGCCGCCAGAGGTCGGCAGTAATGTCGATCCCAGATAGATGGTTGCCACTGCTCGCAAGGGCAGCACAGAACCCGGCTTACAACCTGCTTCTCCTTCACCCTATTACAGGCTTTAACTACCATTGAGCAGCTCAGGCAAGGGGCTTAAGCCCCTTGTTAGGAGTGGGTAGATTTACGCCGACGAGTCCTATTTCTCCGGTGCTCGGGGGGTCATGTACTCCTGCTGCAACCGTTTCAGCTTACGCAGGGCGCGCCGCTCAATTTGGCGCACCCGTTCCCGCGATAGGCCGATGTGTTCCCCGATCTCTCGCAAGGTGAGGCCAGGGGATCCATCTAGACCGTAGCGGGCAACGATCACTTGCTTTTCGCGGTCGGCCAGTTGTTGCACCAAGACCCGCACTTCTTCGCAGTGGGCCATGCGATTGAGATGCTCGACCGGATCGTTATCTTCATCTTGGATAAAGTGCTGCAATTCGGTGCCGTCTTCATCCCCCACGGTGATATTGAGGGAACGCATATCGGCCATATGGCGGGTGATCAGGTCACGATAGTTGTCACCAATTTCCAGCGATTCAAACACATCATCCGCCCGAGGTCGGGATCCCGTTTCGGCTGAGATCTCCCGATACCGACGCTTCACCTGCGAAACTTTTTCGTACATGTGGGCCGGCAACCGGATCATCCGCCCCTTGTTTTGGATCCCTCGGTTGACACTTTGGCGGATCCACCAGGTGGCATAGGTGGAAAACTTGTAGCCACGGGTGGGGTCAAACTTTTCCACTGCCCGCGTCAAGCCAATGGTGCCTTCCTGGATCAGGTCTAGAAAAGGTAACCCCCGATTGCGATAGCGCTTGGCAATCGACACCACTAGGCGCAGGTTGCACTCCACCATGCGCTTCTTGGCCGCTTCTCCTCGGGTGAGGATCTGTTGGAGGTCGGCTGCTGTGATGCCCATGCGGGAAGCCCAGTCTGCGTTGCTCTCTCGACTTTTGCGTTGCTCCAAAACCGCAGTCATCTTTTGCACTTGATAAGCCAAGCGCAACTCCTCTTCAGCGGACAGCAACGTATAACGCCCTATTGATTTCAAGAACCGACCGACGGCATCTTGAACATCTGGTTTGTCTGACATAGCAAGCTCCACACACCACAAGCCACAGTTGCCAGCGTTCTATTCATTTGTTGTTGGGATTGATCGATCGGGTAGGGGATCCCCCCTCAAGAACCATCATGGTGATGGCTCGCCCTGAGTCCTATCAACCCAACTGAACCACTGTCACTAGTACCCTACACTATCTGGAGTGTTTTTGCAGTCTTTTTTGCAGTTTAAACACTAGATGTGGAGTTCGTTTTAGGTATCATCTCCAGGGGTGGGGGCTGGGATCCCTGGCTGGGTCAACGCGCAAGCCCCCAGTCCGCCCAAAAAATAAAACACTATGGGCAGTGTATCCAAGAAAAAAGGATCTACCCATAGTGTGTAGTAGGTTATTGAGACCGGAGTGCGCGCGGGTTTTCTATGCTCCGCAGTGGGTGCAGACCAGTGCGCTACCGCGCCTACATCTGTTTACCTAGCGGAAGGCTAGCAATATCCCCAACTGGTCAACCAACTTAGCGACTGCCTGTCCAGGAACGGGTTGGCTCCTCGCCACAGTAGCCCCAGACCCCGGCAAATGAATTGCCATCAACGACAAAGCGAATCCGGCCCCAGTAGTAGCGGCCATTGTAGGCAGTATCACAGCGTTGGCCTGAGCTGTTCTTTGACCAGTAGCCATCCAGCGTATTGCCCACCAGCGTGCCATCGATCCGCTGTGTCTCATTACTGTAGTATCCGGTCACCGTCGATCCATTTTGAGTCAAGGGCATTACCCCCCCATGAAGTATTCCAGGATCCGGCGATGGCTGCGCTAGGGGCGGGAGCAATCGGGGTCACGACGCTACCGCCACCGCCACTAAGGCGAGTACCTGTCCAGGAGCGGGTTGGTTCTTCACCGCAGTAACTCCAGACTCCCTCAAAAGCATCTCCATTAAAGACAAACCGGATCCGGCCCCAGTGATAGCGGCCATTGATCGGGGTATCGCAGCGTTGGGCTGAGCCATCTTCTGACCAGTAGCCCTCCAAGACATTGCCTGTCATCGTGCCTTCGATGCGGCCATTATCTTGGGTGTAGGTGGCGGTGACAGAGGATCCCTGTTGTTGAAAGGTCATCTGTCCCTCGGAGGTATCCCAAACTCCACTCACCCCAATTGCCTGAGCAATGAGAGTGGGTTGACTAGCCTGAGCAGATTCCGTGATTGAGAATAACCTCTGCCCACTGGGGATCCCGATGGGATGTGCCAGTGCATCATGAGGCAAAACCACATGGGATCCCAGGGATAGAAGGGATCCAAGGCTGAGGACAGACCCCAGCCATTGTTTAGAAGATAGAGACATTTCATAACTCCAGAGATGGCAATAGAACAGGATTCTGTCTTGGGGATTCAGGCCTCGACGGATCCGCTTCAATTTTTATACCTGGAATTACGGGATAGCGATGTGATCTAAAACAACTCTTTTAACTATCTTCTACATCCTTTACCTCAAATCAGAAGGCAGGAA
>JBHJNR010000354.1:0-5864 GCA_050330615.1 Cyanophyceae cyanobacterium | reverse complement strand
AGCACCACTATCTATAGCTACGATAATCAGTCTGACCTGTGCAGGCTGATATTTTTTGCCTAAGCCAGCATTGACCTCTGCAAGTCTCAAGTTTCCTTCCTATTATTCGATGTGCCCTTAATCAACTCAATCAACTTAGAAGAATCTCAAGAGCGGAGAAAATCTACCGGGATGGACTGCTGACCTAGCTGCAACTGGGTCATAACAGGTTGAGTACGGGCAATGACCTGGCCCCGACGTAGAACAGTGAGGCATACCGGCTTTAAACGCAAGACCTCCGGGATACTGCGGGCCTGCAAAATGACCAAGTCCGCATAACATCCGACTTGGATCCCATAATCCTCTAACCCCAACAACCGAGCCGGATGGTCTGTCACCGCGCGATAACATTGTTCCATCTGATCTAACCCGGTCATCTGGGCAATATGGAGCCCCATATGAGCCACCTCCAGCATGTGGCCGCTGCCTAAGCCATACCAGGGATCCATCACACAGTCGTGGCCAAAGGCTACCGTCAACCCCGCTGCCAACAGCTCTGGCACCCGTGTCATACCCCGCCGCTTGGGATAGCTATCCAGCCGTCCTTGCAACGTGATGTTGATCAAGGGATTAGCCACCACCCCCAACTCCGCCTCAGCCATCAGAGGGATCAGCTTACTGACATAGGCATTGTCCATCGAGTGCATGGAGGTGAGATGGGATCCCGTCACTCGCCCCTGCAGGCCCAATCGTTGGGTTTCAGAGGCCAGAGTCTCCACATGACGAGAGGAAGGATCATCCGTTTCATCACAGTGCATATCCACCCGCAAGCCCCGCTCTGCCGCCAGCTCGCACAAGGCCCGAATCGAGGCTGCCCCCTCCGCCTGAGTCCGCTCAAAATGAGGGATCCCGCCCACCACCTCTACCCCCAGATCCAGCGCCTTGGCCAATAGCTGATGAGATTGGGCAAACCGCAGATAGCCATCTTGAGGGAAGGCCACCAGTTGTAAGTCCAGGTAGGGACGCATCTGCCGTTTCACATCCAGCAGCGCTTCTACAGCCAAAAGGTGAGGATCACAAATATCCACATGGGCTCGAATCGCCTGGATCCCTCGGGCCAAAGCCCAATGGCAGTAGTCCATCGCTCGGGCCTGGAGATCTTCTGCCGTCAGACCGGGCTTGATCTGTCCCCACAGGGAAATCCCTTCCAGCAGAGTGCCCGACCGATTCACCCGTGGGGATCCCATCTGATCGGGATGGGTGGTCAGGGCCAAGGTGGAGTCCAGATGGAAATGAGCATCCACAAAGGGTGGACTCACCAGGTAGCCATCTGCCGCCAACTCTGTCGGGGCGATGGCCTCCAAATGGGGTTCCACTGCGACAATACGATCGGCCTGGATCCCAATGTCCCAGCGAGGAGAGCGGGATCCCAGAGTTTTATCAGCTAAGGTGGCACCACGAATGATCAAATCGAGAGTCATAGGCTGGGATGTTGTCCTGAGGAATCGTTGGGTGGGGTGGCCTAAGGCCAAGTTGCGCTAGCTATCTAGGGCTCAACTCAGCTTCACCAAGGGCAACGGTTGCGGTCAAGCGAAAAGTTAGCCCTTGACTATCAACCCAACAGAGGGATGGGCTATTCTAAATGCTGCGAGATATGGGCTAGTGTTTGGGACGACCAAAAGTAGCATAATCAGAAGGATTAGCAGCAATGGCCCTGGCAAAATGGGCTTGGCCACCATCTGATATCAACAGACCACAACAATTAACAACAGTAGTGAACGATAGGGGTGTTTAAGCCGTGGGACTCTTTAGCCGCTTTTCCCGTGATATGGGGATCGATCTGGGCACGGCTAACACATTGGTGTATGTGGCCGGACGGGGGATTGTGCTGCAAGAACCCTCCGTGGTGGCCATCGACCAAAATACGAAGCAGCCCCTAGCCGTAGGTAATGAGGCCAAAAAGATGTTGGGACGGACACCCGGCAACATCACAGCGGTGCGACCCCTGCGCGACGGGGTGATCGCTGATTTTGATACCGCCGAGATGATGCTGAAGCATTTCATCCACCGGGTGCATGAGGGCCGCTATTTGATCGCCCCCCGCATTGTGATCGGGATCCCCAGTGGGGTGACTGGGGTGGAGCGACGGGCGGTGATGGAGGCTGCTCTCCAGGCGGGATCCCGTGAGGTCTACCTGGTGGATGAGCCGGTAGCGGCGGCGATTGGAGCGGGATTGCCCGTGCAGGAGCCCACCGGCAACATGATCATCGACATTGGCGGCGGCACCACCGAGGTGGCGGTCTTGAGTTTGCAGGGCATTGTGCTCAGTGAGTCGGTAAGGGTGGCGGGAGATGAGCTGAGCGAGGCCATCGCCCAGTATATGAAGAAGGTTCATAACCTGGTGATCGGCGAACGCACTGCCGAAGAGATCAAAATCCAGATCGGATCTGCCTATCCCATCCAAGAAGAAATCATCATGGAGGTGCGAGGCCTGCACCTGCTATCTGGCTTGCCTCGTACTGTCACGGTCAAGAGCCCAGAGGTTCGCGAGAGTATGGCGGAACCCCTGTCGGTAATCGTGGAAGCCATCAAGCGGACCCTGGAGCGTACCCCGCCTGAATTGGCCGCTGACATCATTGACCGGGGCATCATGTTGGCAGGAGGAGGAGCCATGCTGAAGGGTTTGGATGCCTTGATTAGCCATGAAACCGGGATCCTGGTTCATATTGCCCCCGATCCATTGAGCTGTGTGGTGCTGGGTACAGGCCGTGTTTTGGAAGACTTCAAAGCCCTGGGTCGCGTCTTGGGCACTGGATTCAAAGGTTAAGGTCTAGGCAAGATCTCAGACCTATATAGGGCCTTAATAGGGCTGATCCAAGACCCTGAGCTCTGGGGATGCCTTTCAGCGCTTGCCAGCGTTCATCAAACGTGTTGAACTGATTTTGGTGCAGGCATTCTTCTGATTGTTCATAAGAGCAACTCCCTCTCATCAATCAATCTATTCAAGCTACTCAGGCTAAACATGACCCCCGATCATCTGAAGCAAACCTATTAATCAGGATCCCGCAGGAGGTGTGAGGTGTCTGGGATCCGACGGTGGTGGAAACAATATGGTTTGGGGGTGGCCACCTCCAGCTTGGTGCTGCTCTCCGCCTGGGGCATTCGACAGACACAAGGAGCCTGGTTGGCTGAGACCTATCGCTGGGCCACCCAGATCTGGCATCCGGTGGTGGACTATCAAACGGTGATTGCCCAGTCTGCCAGTCAAGAGTTGCGAGCCCAAGTGGCAGAGTTGCAGAATCAAAATCGGCAACTGCGACAACTCTTAGACTTTAGTGAACAGATTGAAGGGGAAGGGATCCCAGCGGCAGTGATTGGGCGTGGGGCCGATCAGTGGTGGCAGCAGGCTACCCTCAGTCGGGGCAGCAATCATGGGGTCAAGACGGGGGATGTGGTGATGGCTCCGGGTGGACTGGTGGGCCGAGTCCAGCACATTACCCCCAATACCAGTCGGGTGTTATTGATCAGTGATCCCACCAGCCGGGTTGGGGTGATGCTGAGTCGGTCGCGACAGATGGGGGTGTTGCGGGGGACGGGATCCCAGATGGCAGTGCTGGAGTTTTTTGACAAGGAACCTAGCGTCGAGGTGGGGGATACCATTGTTACTTCCGGGTTGAGTAGCCTTTATCCGGCTGGGGTGGTAGTAGGAAAGGTGCGGGCGGTAGATCTCGATGCCAGCCCTGCTCCACAAGCGGTGATAGAGTTGTCAGCACCCTTAGGATTGCTGGAATGGGGACTGATCTACAGCTATGCTCAATCAACTGAACCCACGCTTTAGACTGACGGCACTCTGGGCGGGAACTGTTGTTTCCGCTCTGTTCTGTGTCTGGGCTCCTTGGCTGCGGGGGCCAGGGTTGGAACTGGCTGGACTGACAGCAGATTGGCCCTTGATGTGGGTGGTGTGCTGGAGTGTGCGTCGTCCCCTCTGGCAGGGAGCTGTGGCAGGCCTGGCGATGGGAATGTTGCAGGATAGCCTGAGTTTTGGTCAGCCCACCCACGCTTTTAGTCTGATGGTGGTAGGGATCCTGACCGCCCGATTGCAAAAGCAACGCTATATGCGGGAAGACTTTATTTCCGTCGCCCTGATCGTTTTTGGCATGGTGGTGGTGTCCTCTAGCTTGATGGCCTTGCAGTGGTCGCTGCTCAGTTCCCTCTCCTTTGGATGGGATGCTGGCAGCGGTGTGGGGGTGGGAGAAGGCCCCCGTTCGCTAGATAGCATCTGGTTTAATCACCAGCGCACCACCCTGACCTCGGCCATCCTCAGCAGCCTGTGGGCACCTGCGTTGTATCTGCCCCTGCGGCTGTGGTGGCAGCAGGAACAGAATCCCGAATGATGGCAGGCTCTTGAAAGCCCTAGCCACCACCCCACAGCAGGATCCACAACGGCAAGGTCAACAGTGACAGGCCATACCCCAGTGCCAGGGATCCGATGGTCAGTTCATAATCCAGCTCAAATTCTTCTGTCAGCACTAGGGTTGCCATGGCGGGTGGCATGCCAGCTTGCAGGGTGATGATCAATTTGGCCATGACCGGAATGGGCAGTGGAATTAGCAGCATAGCCACTAGGGCTGGCACCAGGATCAGCTTGATCAAGATCGGCCAGCTGGCCTGAAACCAACGATGACCGGTCTCCACCATACCCAGCCGCATACCCAGCATGATCAGACTGACTGGGATCAGCCCCCAAGCCACCCTCAGTAGGCCCTCCTGTAGCAGATTGGGCAGAGGGATCCCTCGGAGCAATAACCCGAAGCCAAAAGACCAGAGAGCCGGACTCCGCAGTACATTGACCACCACCTGCCGTTGGGAGAGCTGATGTTTGCCAGAGCGACTGGCCACCCAGACCCCCAGCCCATAGGCACTAAACAAGGTGCAGAGCATGTCATAAAACAAGGCCCAGCCAAAGTAGGCCATGCCCCCCACTGCCAAACAGAGCGGAAAGCCCACATAGCCGGTATTGCCCAACATGGCCGAGAGCTGAAAACTGCCCCACTGTCCCGCCGTCAAGCACTGCTGTCCCCGCAGTCGCCAAAAGACCCAAGACAACGACGCCGCTAGCGCCACCGCCACCCAGCCCATCAGCCCCGCCACCCACTCGGAACCCGACAGATCGGTACCCAACAAAAAGCCAATGATGCCCAGAGGTACCCCGACCCAATACATCAACCGCCCCAAAAGGCGCGGATCCGCCCAAGGGATCCCTATGGTCAGCCGGCGGATGACAATGCCCACCACCGTCCACCCCACCAGGGGTGCATAGACTTGCAAAAGGGTGTTTAACACAGGGGATCCAGGAAGCGGGCCAGAGCAATCCTATCGCCTCTATTGTCACCGATCAGACCAGGGGGGTGGCCTATCCACCTCGCTAACCCTAACGAGTCATTTATCTAGCCCTGCCAGCACTGCGCGAAAACTGTTTAGCCCTGCCTCTAGATTTTCGATAATTTCTTCAGCTAGCTCGTCCGGTTCGGGCAGGTTGTCGAGGTCGGTCAGGCTTTTGTCTTTGAGCCAAAAGAGATCGAGGCTGGTTTTGTCGCGGATGGTCAGCTCATCGTAGGTGAACGGTCGCCAGCGGCCTTCGGGGTTGCTCTCAGGGTGCCAGGTTGTCGAGCGATCGTGACGGTTTTGGGGGTTGTAGCAGGCAATGAACTCGGCTAGATCGTCAAACCGTAGGGGCTTTTTCTTTAGGGTGTGGTGGATGTTGGTGCGTTGACATCCTCTCCCAGCAACCCTAGCGGGTATGCAGGGAGATTCCCTGGGTCGCCCCAAAGATTTCCTGCTTCACAGCCAGCCAGCTAGACTGAGTGACCCCAGCCCCCGCCGCC
>JBHJNR010000353.1:0-3870 GCA_050330615.1 Cyanophyceae cyanobacterium | reverse complement strand
GGAAGGGCTAATTATCTATAAGATGTCGTAAGCTCCTAGATCCCAAAGCCCTTGCCCAGTAAGGGTTACACGATTCAAGGTATCTTACATTTATTTCAGCCTGCTTACTTACAGAAAAGGTGTGGATATTTCATCTTGAAGCTGGATCATACTGCATCCTTCTGGGTATGACTACCCTGGCACGAAATATCTGGAGATAATCGGGGTATTCTTCTTGTACAGGCTTTTATCCAGAACAAACTGCCATGTCCCCCAAACCAATCCTCAAAAACAAAGTAAATATACTCACTGAGAGCCCCCCTAGCGCTCCCCCCAAGAATTTGCGCGATCGTGTCCGCGATGCCATTCGCATCAAACACTACTCCTACCAAACTGAGAAATCCTATGTCCAATGGATCCGTCGCTTCATTCTGTTTCACCAGAAACAGCATCCCAAGGATATGGGCGGCCCAGAAATCACAGCTTTTCTGACCCATCTAGCTGTGGATGAAAATGTGGCAGCCTCGACTCAAAACCAAGCTCTCTCCGCTTTGCTTTTTCTCTATCGAGAAGTCTTGGATCTTGAATTGGACTTGAATCTTGATGCGGTACGGGCCAAAAAATCCAAGTATTTGCCTACGGTTCTGACGGTGGAGGAAGTCAAAACCACAATGTGATTTACACCCACGTACTCAACAAAGGCGGTCGTGGAGTCAGAAGCCCCCTGGATGCATACTTGATCGATCGGGTCACTCTCTCAATACGAGCTGTCTCCCTCTCGATCAGGGATCCTCTTCAAACAGGATCCACGGGCGGCAGTGCGAAAGGTGTCGATGCGCTCAACGATGTTGAGATGGCCACATTGGGGACAAAATAGCTGATCTCCGGGCTGCGGTTCCAAATCCGCTTGACTCCACCAGCGACTACAACGGTCGCACTGAAAGTGGTAGAGATATTCCAAGGAGACTTTCATTTCATAAGTCCTAGTACCCGAAGGGCACGGGGATCCATCACTCGTCTGCGGCGCTGGTGTCTGGATCGAGGTCAGAGTCCTGAGCGTCTAAGTCTTCCGGTAGATCTTCTGGGGTGACATCTGCGACGTCTGCAATCCCTACGATCTCTTCTTCAGCCTCTGTCTCAACAGTAGGGGATCCTACCGGGGATCCCTGCTGCCAACGGGGCAACCATGTCCCCATCTTCTCTAGGGGGCGACCCACCACACTGAACTCCCACGGGATCCGATCAGTCGGTACCGGACGCCAAGATTGAGCCTCATCATCCGAGTGCATCAACAAAAGACCCACTGCTGCTGGCACTTGGGCAAACAGGGTCATGCCCAACACCCCCACCACCGCAATCAAGAGCCCCATGACACGGGATCCCGGAGCCTGATGAATCGGGCTGAGGCTGGCAAACAAAGGGGCGACATCATAGCTCCAGCCCACATACCCCACCACCAGCGCCGACACGATGGGCAGCACCACAAAGCGATAGAGGGACTGTTGAAAGCCCGCCAACACCTGCCGCCGTCGCTCGTCTAGCTGCGCAGGAGGCACCGTCACCACCACCGCACTAAAGATGTAAAACGGTCGCCACATCTGCATCCACACCACTGGCAGCACCGCCAATTCCACCAGCAGTTTCTCTAGCCCCACCGGCAAGAGGGGATCCCCGGTGGCCAATCCCACCAGCACCACTAACACCCAGAGCGGCAACGTCGCAATGCCTGCCGCATGGATCCACAAAAATGGTTCAGCCCAAAGGTGATGTCGGCTCACGGATCCCTCTCCAATTACTGCCGCTAGAATAGCTGTTCGCCGGGATCCCTTAGCGTTTGCCCTTAGATTTATCCACCGTTTCTAGGTCGCGGGGGCGAAAAGAGATCAATTTGTCCCAATTGCCTCCCTCAAACAGCACACCAATCCGGTCATCTGCCACCCGTTGCACTTGGCCTTCATAGCCAAAATAGATATCTTCAGAGTTGATGACTTTGACAGCCATTCCGGGCAAAATGGCAGGCATCTGGGGAACTGTAGCCATCGGGATCCCTTATCCTTAAATGTTCAACCCTCTTATTATGGGTTTGTTTGCTACGGATTTCTAGTTGGCTGCTCCAGCGGGCCACTGTTTTCATCAACCCATCCCCATCATTTTTGACCGTGACCGTTAGGTCTGTGGCTACCTGACCCCGAGTCGCTCTTCCCCGGATCCCACTATGGCTTGTCTCCCCCAAACCACCGCATTTGTTTCTGTGACCCGCTCCTCTTGGCACGAGGGTCTGATCGAGGGGGAGGTGAAGGCTAGTTCTTGGGTGTGGAGCTTTCGGTGGTGCTTTCAAAAAGGTGAACTTCAGGTGGATCCCTCTCGAGGGCGGGCTTTGATCCGGGAACCCCTCAGCCGGTTCCTCGAAAACTCAGACTACCAACTGGAACCGGGCAGCAACTATTCCTTCACCATTCGCAGCCAGTTTTAGGCCTCAGTCTTGCTCAGGATAGGATCGGGCTGGGCACAGGACTGACCGATACTTGCCGATAATAGTCTTAGCTCGATGATGTTACTGTTCTGATCCTTGTCACCCTTCTTGTCACCCCTCTATCGCGGCCATTGTTATGCCTAAGCCACCCCTCTGGTGGAGTTCTCTGGACAATTCTCAGCTGGTACGCTTTTTGCTGATAGTGGCAGCGGGCTGGGCAGTTCTGCAAATCCTCAACTATTTTGAGCTGATTCTGGCCATCTTTTCATTTGCGGGGATCCTGGCCTTTTTGCTTAGCTACCCGGCTCGCTGGCTGAGCCGCTCGATGCCTTACATGGTGGCGGTCTATGGGGTGATGGCAGGAACCTTAATTGTAATGGGTGGTCTCTTGCTGGGCATTGGCCTGACGGTATTGACCCAAGCCCCCCAAGTCACCCTCAGCGTGGCGGATTTTTTGACTTCAGTCGTGGGGTTCATCCAGCAGGGAGAACGCAATCTCAGTGCCCTCAACATTGAGATCAGCCTAGAAGACTTAGAGCAACAACTGCGGGGACAGGTTCTCTCTTGGGTAGGCTCCGGTGTGCTGACACTGGGCAGTCTGCTGGGGGGATTACTGCAACTGTTGCTGATTGTGGTGATCGCCTTCTTTATGTTGTTGGATGGTAAAAGGCTGTGGGCTTTGTGTCTCAAGCCCTTTCCGCCTCATTGGCGAGAGCCGATCACGGTAGCGGTGAGGCGAAATTTCCTCGGCTTCTTTTGGGGTCGGTTTCTGTTGTCAGTTTTCTTCGCGGCCTCCTCTTTCATTGTTTTTCTATTGCTCAGCACCCCATCTGCCTTAACCTTGGCTCTCATAGCAGGTTTCTTTGATCTAATCCCTGGCATCGGAGCCACGCTGGGGGTGGGGTTAATCGCCCTACTGCTCTTGCCCCAAAGCGTGTGGATGTCGTTGCAAGTCATGGTGATCTGCATCACGCTTCAACAGGTGGAGGAAAATATTCTGCTACCTCGGATCATGAAGGGATCCCTGAATATCAATCCGGTGGTGATGTTCTTAGCCTTGTTTGTGGGCTTGACGGTGGCTGGGTTATTAGGGGTCTTTTTGGCCATCCCCATCACAGGCGTCCTGATCTCACTGCTAGATCTTGATGAGATGCGGGCGACTCCCGAATGGAGATCTGTTGATCAGGATCCCGTCGCCTCCTCCAAATCACCTCGCTGAAGCTTAGATCGTACCAGCGCCCGACCAACCCATTGATAGTTATGATTGAATCAGCGGATCTGCCAGGCGATCAATCTCCATCGTGAAGTACCCGACGCTGATGCTACGCATACAGCACGGGCTTCCTGTTTCAACAGCCGCTGCCTCCACCTTGCAAGCAAAGTATTGGTCTTACGCAGCCTCCGGAGGTTTTGGTAAT
>JBHJNR010000352.1:0-2125 GCA_050330615.1 Cyanophyceae cyanobacterium | reverse complement strand
TGCTGCCTCTCACTCTACTGGCAGTTGGGATCTTGAAGTCGGTTTGTCCCCAATCCTCAAAAGAACTTTACAAGCCTGCTGCACAAGCCTGTAGAGCAGCCTCCAGCCACTCTGGCTCCTCGGTTGGACTACAGAAGCAGGCTTCGGATAGGCGTGTTAGCATGCTTTAGCGTTAGAACCAATGGGGCGTGCTTGTGGTCGCAACATCAGATATTAAGCCTACTGAAACTTCTATCATTGGCAAAACTCCGGCTCCAGATCTCCAGAGTCAGGATGCCAACAGTCGCATTCTGGCTCAAACCGATCCGGCTGTGGCCCATCTGATTGGCCTGGAATTGGGACGGCAGCGGGATCACCTAGAGATGATCGCCAGCGAGAATTTCACCTCTCCAGCGGTCTTAGCTGCTCAAGGATCAGTGCTGACCAACAAGTATGCCGAGGGGCTGCCGGGCAAGCGCTACTATGGTGGCTGCCAGTTTGTCGATGAGATCGAGACCCTTGCCATTGACCGGGCCAAAGAATTATTTGGGGCAGCGGCAGCGAATGTGCAGCCTCATTCGGGAGCGCAGGCCAATTTTGCCGTTTTCCTTACTCTGCTAGAGCCAGGTGACACCATCATGGGCATGGATCTGTCCCATGGCGGTCATCTCACCCACGGATCCCCAGTCAATGTCTCCGGCAAGTGGTTCAAGGCAGTCCATTATGGTGTGGATCCCAAAACTGAGCGGCTCGACTTCGACCAGATTCGAGAGCTGGCCCTGAAGCATCGCCCCAAACTCCTGATTTGTGGCTACTCCGCCTATCCCCGCCAGATTGATTTTGCCGCCTTTCGAGCCATTGCCGATGAGGTGGGGGCTTATCTGCTGGCTGACATCGCCCACATTGCCGGATTAGTGGCCACGGGGCATCATGCTAATCCTGTGCCCCTCTGCGATGTAGTTACCACCACCACCCACAAAACCTTGCGCGGGCCCCGGGGCGGATTGATCCTGACACGGGATCCCGAATTGGGCAAACAGTTTAACAAGTCCGTTTTTCCCGGCACTCAGGGGGGGCCGTTGGAGCATGTGATTGCGGGTAAGGCGGTGGCTTTTTATGAAGCCCTCCAACCCAGTTTCAAAACCTATTCGGCTCAAGTGATCGCCAATGCTCAAGCCCTAGCCGAGCAGCTTCAAGTCCGTGGTATCCGCTTGGTATCAGGGGGAACGGATAATCATTTGATGTTGTTGGATCTGCGCTCTGTCAGTGCCCATCTGCAAACAGCAGGAGCCACGGATCCTGTCATGACCGGCAAACGGGCTGACAAGTTGGTGGATCCCATTCATATCACCGCCAACAAAAACACCATTCCCTTTGACCCCGAATCTCCCTTTGTCACCAGTGGTTTGCGTCTGGGATCCCAGGCGTTGACCACCCGTGGACTTTTAGAATCTGACTTTAGACATATTGCCGATATCTTGGCCGATTGCCTCACGCATCCCGAACAAGAATCCATTCAAAAGGATTGCCTGACAAAGGTTTTACAGCTGTGTCAGCGATTCCCGCTTTATCCTCACTTGGGTTAGACCTTCAGATAGATCGGGCGGAACCCAACAAAAATGACGGGGGACTGATCATTAATGGGATGACGAGCAGGCAAAATGCTGGTTTATAGGCAAGGAAGATGTGGATTCCAGCAAAATCTAATCTAGGATTGAGTCGGATCCCAGCCATCTCTCAGATCATCGAGCTGTAACAATCCCCGATGGAACAGTGGCGTCATGCCTTATTTGGTTGCATTCTTAGCTGCTGCCTGTGTGGTACTGTGGGCGACGCCCACGGTCAAGGCAGTTGGCTTGCGCAGTGGGCGGGTCGATCTGCCTGATGAACGAAAAATCCACAGCAAGCCGATGGTGCGCCTCGGGGGCGTCTCGATCTTTGCTGGTAATTTGGTGGCGCTTTTGTTGCTATGGGGGAGCGGCTCTTTTGGAGGCTTGCGGCCAGAGCAAGAATATGAGCTTTGGGGCGTCACCATTGGAGGGGTGCTCTTTTTCTTGATTGGCCTAGCAGATGATCTATTCAAGCTATCTGCAACCCTGAAGCTGTTGCTCCAGTTTGCAGTGGCGGCAGCGGCTTGGTGGGTGGG
>JBHJNR010000351.1:0-2567 GCA_050330615.1 Cyanophyceae cyanobacterium | reverse complement strand
GCGTTACGGTGGAACAGTTGAAGCAATACGTCGAGCAGCAGGCGTCTGCAAGATTGTGAGACTCAGGGGCATTGAACCCCTTCGCCTCACCTCCTATCCCCTATCCCGCCAAGCTGCGCAGCTTGGCGGGAGTACCCTGGAGAATTAGATGGGCTGATTTTGTCACAGTGGATCCCTATCAGCAAACGCTAAGAAGCCCGGAATTGTCTCTCTCAGTCAGGATTAGAGCAGATTAGACGGATCATTATCGCAAGATGTAGTCTCTCTGAAATGATACGAAAGGATCATGTCTGGTTTTGTTGCTTTGGTGGGCCTAATCGTTAAATGATTCCAAGGAACAGCGACCTACCCCCAAAAGATCACTTTAGATGGTTACAGAAGTAACAGAGATCCAATGCTGCCATGATGAGTGATTCCACCTCCATTCAAGCCCAAGTCGATAGGCTGCAAGAGCAGGTGCGGGATCTGCACGTGGCTATTGAGCGGATGCCAGAGCAAATTGCCTCTGTGCTGTTGTCTGCCCAAGAAATTGGCTCCGATGCCGGGATCCCTGTGATTCACCCGGTTGCCGCCAGTGTTGATGGTCTTTATGCTGCTGAGAATGGTGGCGCTGAGCCGGAGGAAAGCTACAGCTTTTTGCTAAAGGAGGAGTCCCCAGCCTTTAGCCAGAGGCAAATGGGACATCACATTAGCCCAGAGGCTCAAGTCCAACGGCTGACCGCTCAACTCACCGCTGCCTATAACCGGATCGCCGCTTTGGAAGAGCAGCTTTTAGCCCAGCGAACCCGTAACTAAGCATCAAGACTGATCAATTGTCATCGCTGAAGGGGATAACGGAGCAAGCCCTGTTGCTATGGGCTTTGGGAGAACAGGCGGCGCACCGTATCCTAGAAAAGCAGTGTTCCTTTGTCTGTCATGGCCCTGGCCCTTTTTAATTCTCTGACCCGCCGCAAAGAAACCTTTAGGCCAACCTCAGATGGGCCAGAAGATTACTCTGAGGTCAAGATGTATGTCTGCGGAGTGACGGTCTATGACTATTGCCACTTGGGACATGCCCGCACCTATATCGTCTGGGATACGTTGCGACGATATCTGAGGTGGCGGGGCTATCCAGTTACCCATGTCCAAAACTTTACCGATATTGATGACAAGATCATCAAACGGGCTCAAGAGGCAGGGATCCCCATAGGGGAGCTGACTGAGCGCTTCATGTCAGCGTATTTTGAGGACATGGATCGGCTCAACATCAACAGAGCTGATCTCTATCCCCAGGCCACCCAATCTTTGTCTGCCATGTTCAAGTTGGTGGAGGATTTGCAGGTTCGGGGCTTTACCTATCGTGTTCGTCATAAGCACGCTAAAGATGGGGATCCCTTGGATGGGGAGGCTAAGAGCAAGTCTGAGGATGTCTATTACGAAGTGCGTAAGTTTGCCGACTATGGCCAACTGTCGGGGCGCAAGCTAGAGGATATGCAGGCGGGTGCCAGCGGGCGGGTGGGATCCGAAGATAGTCTCAAGCGGGATCCCTTTGATTTTGCGCTCTGGAAATCTGCCCCCCGCAGTGAGTCGGGTTTTGAGTCTCCCTGGGGCTGGGGTCGTCCTGGCTGGCATTTGGAATGCTCGGCTATGGTGCGGGAAACCCTCGGTCATCCCATCGATATTCATGCGGGTGGGGCCGACTTGATGTTTCCCCATCATGAAAATGAGTTGGCCCAATCAGAGCCGGTGGTGGGCAAGCCGATGGCCCGTTTTTGGCTGCATAATGGCTTCCTCAATATCAACGGCGAAAAGATGTCCAAGTCGCTGGGCAATTTCACCACCCTGCGCCAAGCTTTGGAAACCTGGGATCCCATGACCCTGCGTTTGTTCTTTTTGCAGACCCACTACCGCAGCCCCATTGACTTGACGGAAGAGGGGCTGACTGCCGCTAGCAATGGCTGGGCAACCCTTGCCAAGGGCATCAAAGCCGCCATCGCTCTGCAAGCTCACACTGCCACCGTCGATCCACAGCCGGATCCCGTTGTGATGCAGGCGTTTCAAACCGCGATGGATGACGATCTGGGCACCTCTGCCGCCATCGCCATTGTTTTTGAGTTGGCCAAAAGCCTAACCAGCACCTACAACACCCTGACCCATACGGGATCCCTGACTCAAGATCTTGACGTAATTGCGATGAAGGGCAAAGCCTTCTTCCAGATAATGGAGGTTATGGGTTTGATCAAACCACCGATTATTAAAGAACCAATCGGTTCTCCTTTTGAATTAGTTGAGGGAGCAGAGGTGATTTTTCTTCCTCCTCTCAAGATTGAAAGCTTGATTGAAGAACGCGCCGAAGCCCGTAAGACTCGAGATTTCGCCACAGCTGACCGCATCCGGGATGAACTCAAAGCCGCAGGCATCACCCTGATCGATCAACCTGACGGGGGATCCCGGTGGGTACGAGAGACCTAGGATGAGATGACAAGCCCAAGCTCATGCCCAAAGGGACTGGATCCTGCCAACCCAGATCCGCGCCATGCAGTTCTATCGGGAGCAGATCTAATGGTGGCCTCTTCCTCTACATTGGG
>JBHJNR010000350.1:0-18478 GCA_050330615.1 Cyanophyceae cyanobacterium | reverse complement strand
TGCTGAAGCACTTGGGCGTTAGCAGTCTTGAGTCTGGGATAACTGGCCTTTGCCGCTGTCAGTGACTTGCACTGCCGAGCGTAAGAGGGGAAGGGCGCATCCGCTGGCAGGATGAACTCTTGCCGAATGGAACAGGCGTTGATGGGGCACTTGCGGGAATCCAGCCAGTCCTTGCGTTCCCGCAGCGCAAAATTCCAGACATTGCGGCACACCTCCAAGGTGTTCTCAATCTCTGAAACCTGCTCAGCAGTCGGCTCTAACTTGAACTCCCAGGTCATGTTTAGCATGGCCTTATTATACCCTAAGAAATAGATTTACGCTTCTTAGGGTCACAGTATTGCTGCTCCCTCTGGTCGCCCGTAGGTGTTGAGAAAACAGTGATGCTCACTGGAGCTAACCTATTCACCGCCATGCAAGTGGCCGTTACGTTGGGGTTAAATGAGGTTAGAGTCGATCTGTTGCCTGAAGGAAAAGTGGCGGCGTTAGAAGAGTTCCTCAAGGCAGCAGACCCAGATTCTAAAACCATTTTTTTGGGGGATAGCATCAATGATGCCCCTGTGATTACTCGTGCCGATCTGGGTATGGCTATGGGGGGACTGGGATCTGATGCAGCGATTGAAACAGCAGATGTGGTGATCATGACGGATGCGCCGTCAAAAGTAGCAGAAGCGATCCAAATCAGCCGCAGAACTCGTCAGATCGTGGTACAAAATATTGTGCTGGCAATGACGGTGAAGGGTCTCTTTATCCTATTGGGATCCTTTGGATTAGCTTCATTGTGGGAAGCGATTTTTGCCGATGTGGGGGTGGCGTTGCTAGCTATCTTGAATGCTACTCGGGTGATGAAATAGATGCACAAACGCCACCACGTTTCCAGGAGAGCCGCTCACTTAAAGACAAGGATCATAGAGTTGGTCAGGGATCCTCTGCCCTCAGGTCAGTTCTCTCTTAGTTCTGGCAACATAACAGTTGCGATCAGCGGCTGCCAAAACCTCGAACTCAGCACCAGCGGCTTACTTCAGTCTACTGCTCTAAAAGGGTTATACGGCGATCGCCAGATTTTCGATGTCACATTGATTTGCGAGCAACAAAAGCAATGTAAGCTTGTGGCACTTTGTAATCACTGCAACCACTCATACTTCCGACAGTAAAACCCGACTTGACTCAACTTCAAGTTTGAATGGGCGGAAGTAGAAACATAGGCACATCTAAAGATGGTCAACAAGATTACGGGCAAGAGCCTGTTGAATGGTAGCCAGATCTGAGCCGGTTGGGGAGATGGGATCTGCAAACTGAAAGGTGCGTTCGAGAGAGCTTTTTATGCTAATCCACTAATGCGATTTGATCTGGATCCTGTTAGCGACCAAACTCTCTGCCCCTAGTCACCAATTGGGTCAAGCATTCTTGCAACTGCTGCTTGATCACTGCTGTATCCAGATGCCGACCAATAATCACCAGTTGATTTTTTGGCTTGCCAGGCCAGACATCACTATCTAGGGTGTAACGTCGCCCACTGAGATGAAAGATATGTCGGTCATCACTTTCGGCAAACCACAGCAATCCCTTAGCCCGAAAGACAGCTTCTGGCAATGTATTCAAAAAGGATTGGAACTTATCGAGATCTAACGGCTGATCGCTCTCAAAGGCTAATGAATTAAAGCCTTCATTCTCTAGATGATTGTGTGTGTCATGATGGTGGTGGCCCCCATGATCATGGTGATCGTGACCCGAGTGATCATGGTCAGCATGATCATCATGAACGCAAAGCCCATGATCGTGATCACAATCAGTATGATTGTCGTGATCATGATGGTGATGTTCTTCCTCAAGATCTTCAGGCAAAGACTCTGGCTTGAACAAGTCAATGTCTAGGATCAAACCCAGCGGCACACTGGCCTTAGTTGTCCGCAGGATGTGGGCACCTTCTTTAATCTCTCGGATCCGACCTTCCAGCTTTTCCAGTTCGGCGGGTTCCGCCAAATCGGATTTATTGAGCAAAATCACATCGCCATAGGCAATCTGGCTATAAGCAACCTCGCTATTGAATAGGTCGGGGGCAAAATTAGTGGCGTCCACCAACGTCACAATGGAATCAAGGCGGGTGACATCTCGCAACTCTGGCCCCAAAAAGGTCAGCGCCACCGGCAAGGGATCCGCTAGTCCCGTGGTTTCGACAATCAGATAGTCCAACTCGCGGCCTCTCTCCAACAGGCTCAGCACACTTTGGGCTACGTCATCTCGAATGGTGCAGCACATGCAGCCATTGCTCAACTCCACCAATTCTTCGTCACTGGAGATGATCAACTCAGAGTCAATGCTGATCTCCCCAAATTCATTGACTAACACAGCCGTCCGTAATCCTTCCTGATTGGACAAGATGTGGTTGAGCAAGGTGGTTTTGCCGCTGCCCAAAAAGCCGGTGATAATCGTGACAGGCAAGCCCCGCTTGGGCACTTCGATGGAATGGGGAACCGTGGCCACACTGGTCATAGCTAATGCAGGTAGATAATACTTCTCCTACTCTAGCGCGCCTTTTCAGCCCACCATGGCGTGACAGGGACAAAATAAGACGAGAAAGGCTTGGCGACATGGTAGCGAGGGTCAACAAGCGGGGCTTACTAAAGATGCAGGCCGTCTAGGCCTCTTCTGGGATCCCAACGGTAGCGTCTAAAACCCAGGGATCCCTTTGTCAAGACCTAGACTCCTGCGCCACAGGCTAGGACAGATCAAACAATTGCCTGATGACATAGCCGCAACTGCTCAAGGCACTATTATGTTCTACCTATCCTCAATTCAACGTAATTAATATAAGGCAATTATCCGTCCTTGAAAAGGAGGAAATCTTACTTCAAATTCCCTCTCCTTTAAGGGAAATCTAGGGGGCTCCTGAGGAATAGCCAATCCTTCGCATAATAGTCGTATCGCGTTAGACCATCAGTGAACAGGGTGCATGATCTCGCATTGACAGTTATCGACGGGTTCAATGCTCGCAGTCAAAAAGGTCAGTACACGCTGGAGCGTTTTAAGTTTAAGCTCACCTAACTACTTGCTCAATCAGGATCTCCCTTTCTCTTGGCGTGTAGCGATATCCTAGAGTGTTGGGTAAAGCCCTTGTGAGCAGCCCAACCTGAGGACACTAGTCATGACATCCCAGCCGCATGTGGCGAGAGTATCATCTGCCCCCACCTCCGCATCTGTCACAGAAGATGATCTAGAGCGATTAGCCTGGCCGCTCTTGCCTGATTCTGCCCTGGCCACCCTACGCGAAGTTGGCGAAGAATGTGACGTAGAGACCGGCCATATTCTCTTTGAAGTGGGACAGCCCAGCTATGACCTGGTGGTTGTCCTCAAAGGATCTGTCCACATCGTGGATCGAGCCGGGGATCAGATCGTTATCACCATCTCAGCCCCTAACTTTGTCGGCGAATTGGGCATGATTTTGGGCCAGGGCACCTTCTTGGCCTGTGTTGCTGCTGAACCATCGCGGGTACTGATTGTTCCCCAAGCTGCCGTCATCCGCTTTGTGGCTACTATCCCGGAGATCAGCGATATCTTGGTCACCGCTTTAGCCACGCGACGGCGGATCTTAATTGAGTGGGGCCAGGGGGGATTGACGATCATTGGACGAGAGGATGATCCCAAGGCCTTGCAACTACTGGAGTTTGCCAGCCGTAGTCGAATCCCGCATCGGTTTATCCATCGGGCTGACCAAGAGGCGATCGCGGGGGTCTCTCCAGGCAAGATATTGCCAGCCACAGGCACCTTGGCCATCACCGGGCGCTCCGAAGTGTTGATCGACCCGACCCCGCGCCAAGTGGCGGTGGCACTGGGCTTAGATCTCCAGGTTGATCAAACCACCACTTTTGACATGGTGGTGATTGGGGCTGGCCCCGCTGGATTAGCAGCAGCAGTCTACGGAGCCTCGGAGGGGCTTTCTACCCTGGTGATTGAAGACACTGCCATCGGTGGGCAAGCAGGCACTTCTTCTCGCATTGAGAACTATCTAGGCTTTTCCACCGGCATCTCCGGATCCGAATTGGCTTTTCAGGGCCAGATCCAAGCCTTCAAGTTTGGGGCCAAGATCACCGCCCCCCGGCGAGCCCAGGCGTTGCGCTCAATTGATGATTTGTATGAAATTGAACTGGACGATGGATCCTGTGCCCGTACCAAAACCGTCGTCTTAGCCAAGGGAGTTCGGTACCGCCGCCTGCCGATCCCGCGCCTAGAGGACTTTGAAGGGGCCGGGGTCTATTATGCAGCGACTGAGCTAGAAGCCCGTTTTTGTAGCAATACTAGCGCCGTCATCTTGGGTGGAGGCAACTCGGCAGGTCAAGCGGCCATGTTCCTCTCCCGACGCGCCCACTGCACCCATATTGTCGTCCGGGGTCAAGGACTGGCTGCCACCATGTCTTCCTACCTGAGTGACCGGATTGAGAGCGACCCCCGCATTCGTCTCTGGACTCATACCGAAGTGGGATCCCTGTTTGGAGACGACCGGCTAGAGGCTTTGACCTTGGTAAATAAGCTGACAGGGGAGGAGGAGCGGATTGAGACTCGTGCTCTATTCATCATGATTGGGGCAGCTCCCAACACCGGCTGGTTGGGGGATACCATCGATTTGGACGAAAAAGGGTTCGTCATCACCGGGCAACATGGGGATCCCTTTGCCACCTCTTTGCCGGGGGTTTATGCGGTGGGGGATGTGCGCTCTGGCTCAGTCAAACGAGTGGCCTCAGCAGTTGGAGAAGGCTCGGTGGTGGTATCCTCTGTCCACCAGTATTTGGCGAACAGGGAATGAAAGCATATCGTTTAGACAACAGGGATCCCGCTGACAGTTCTACAGCTCTGCCGAGACCTCGGGATCCCTCTCTGTCTCTACTGCTAGTCGGGCTTCTCCAAATCGCTGCCAATAGTCATAGATCAGCCTCGATGCTTGAGGGATCAGATCATTGGCACGGGGATCATTGGGGAGCTCTCGCTTTAATAAGACCGCTACAAAATAGCGATGGCCATTGGGCATATCGATAATGCCTGCGTCTGCCAATACCGAGCGGATATTGCCTGTCTTGTGAGCGATGGAAGCTCCTTCTCCCAATCCTGCGGGCAGCAGCAGACGATTTTCCACCCCTCGCATGATCTCAAAGAAGCGATCTCGATTGCGCAGGCTTAGTAGTTCACCCGCTTCCACCTGTTGCAAGAGGCTGACCACATCAGCGGGACTGACGGTATTAGTGCCTTCTAAGTCCGGCAAAAGCCAAGAGATCTGGGTGTTGTCCAGCCCCCACTCTTGAAAGGTCTGGTTGAGAGCCTCTCTGCCCCCCAATCGGGCGATGATTAGGTTAGTGGCATAATTATCACTGATGGTGATCATCATAGTGGCAGCGGTCAGAGCATCCACAGTTGATCCATAGGGGCGCACCTGGAGATCCCCCGAGCCACCCCCCGCTAAATCAGGGTCTAAAGTCAACAGCTCATCCAGCCGTACCTCCCCTCGATCCACCGCCTGCAAGAAGGCCACCAAGACGGGAATCTTGATCACACTGGCAGCCTGCACCCGCTCGGATCCCCGAATATTGACAAAAGCCCCAGTGTCGAGATCCACGGTCAGGATATGGGGAATTAGTCCTGGCACCTCTAACAAGGCTTTTAGGTCATGCCCTAGCTCCAGCTGAGGTTGGTTCAGAAAGATCTCTTCTGCTATGTCCTCAGTGGGAAGGGTGCTGAGGGCAAGCCCCTCTTGTTGTCCCCCAGCCAGGGTGATTGTCCCGGCCATCTGACTGCTGGAGGGTCGATTGAGCAGATGGCCTAGGGTGCCTACCACCAGTCCCAAGGCCAAACTGAGACCCAACGTCCTGATCATGCCTGCCCGGATCGGGTCTAGCGGTCGCTTGCGCCGGGCCAGTAAGGGAGCAGACCGCCGTAGGCTGGTGGAGGCCCGCCTAGTCTGTCTGTTCTTGAACCTAGGTTCTTTTTCGAGAGCCCGAGTCCGAGTCCTCAGATGCCGGGGCTGGCTCGGGTTGGCCTGATCGAGACGGTCTCTCAGGATCGGGTCAGTGACGGGATCCCTCAACTCCTCTGAACGCCTCAGCACCGGCTGGATCCGGCTACGACGGCGAGAAGTTCGTCTCTGATGAGGGGCAAGTCCGGCCATGGTAAGAGGGAGTGGTGAGATAGTGACAGAGAATTGAAGAGATGGAGAATGAAGGGACAAGCCTAGCCCTACTCAAGGGGTGGATCGGGAGATTGCTCTCTCAGGGGGATCCCTGAGGATTGCTGGTGATGATACCAGCCCAGCTGCCGCAGCACCCCGCGCAACAAAGCCAACTCCGAGACGGTGATCTCAGCTCGGTTAAACAGGGCGCGAAACTTGCTCAGCTTGCGACGCACCGTCTCAGGTTGGAGATAGCCAATCTGGAGCAAGAGCGATTCTAAATGCTCAAAAAAGCCCGCCATGGCAGCTCTTTGGAGCTGGGGGGCAGCCTCTGGCGACCCCGAGACTGAGATCGAAGTCAGCTCAAACAAGCGTATCTCATAGGCAATAATACCCACCGCCTGCGCCAAATTAAGAGAAGAATAAGCAGGATCGGTTGGGATCATCACATGGTGTTGACAAAGAGCCAGCTCATCATTGCTCAACCCCCGATCTTCAGGGCCAAAGACAATAGCGCATATCATATCCCCGATTAGCTCGCTTAGGGCATGGCGGGGAGATCGGAGCTGCCATTCGGGGGGATAGGCTTGGTCACGTCCCGTGGTACCCACCACTTGATGACAATCGGCTAAGGCCTCAGGTAGGGATCCCACGATGCGGGCTTGGCTCAACAGCTCAGCCGCGTGAACCGCCATCATCCGGGCTTCAGGATCCTGTGGATCGCAGTGGGGATTGACCAGGATCAAATGATGCAGGCCCATATTTTTCATCACCCGTGCCACGGATCCCAGATTGCGGGCTCCAGCAGGCTCCACCAACACGATCCGAACGGAAGATAATGACATCAGGCCTCTGGAAATCGATCTTGAAATCGCTGTCTTGTCGAAGGTGAAGACTTTAGAGAAGGGATCCCATCCCTTGCTGAGCAGAAATCAGCTCCCAAAACTCACTCATAGACAAACCGCATCATGGGGCCTAAACCCATGTGATCAGGAGACAAAGCCCGTAGCTCAAACAGAGCCATCATATGCTGAGCATCCACAATGTCTGCCTGCCGCTGGGTGCTATTGACCCCCATGGCCACCAAGAGACCACAAACCCCGCCAGTCTTGTGACAGCGGCGATCCCATTTTTTGCGGGCGGCAACGTGGGAGACATCATTTTCTGAAAACTCCCCAATCAGGTGCAAGTCGCCATTACCAGTCTGCAAAATCTCCAGATCATATCGAGTGCCGCTGAGGGGATCCAAGCCTGGATTGAAACAGATGCTGTGGGGATTACCCGCTGCCTGTAACATCTCAATCAGTACCTTGGCCTTGGGGCGAGAGGTACGAATGATCAACACGGGTAGCCCTTCTCCTTCTTCGTCTAGTTCCTGCTCTGATACGCGATAGAGTCGCGCCCTTGCCTCCATCTGCGCCACCAGCATCCAGGGGATCATCCCCAAGCCCATTTCAGCCTGTGCTGGGATCAAATCTTCCCGCAAGAGGAGCTGGACTCCTGGGATCTCTTCTTCCTCAGAGTCCTCGTCTGATTCCTCATCCAGCAGCTCAGTGGCGATCTTAGGCTGGCTGGACACCTCTACTACCAAGTTCTTACTCTTGCCCGTAGGGTCAGGGATGCGGTAGGAACCCACACACTCCACAAACTCTTCTTCTAGGGTGCGATGGTGTTTTTTCAAGAAACGGTGCAGTGCCTCCATCGCCACCATGAGTACCGCTGCCTCTTCGCTATCAAGGGTGGGTCGCAGGCCCTCTAGGGGATGAATGATGCCAAAGCTCGGCTCAATCCAATCCCAGTGCAGATCCCCAGCATCTTCGGTGTCATCTTCATCAATGGCATCGTAGGTGACAAACAGACAGTCTTGCTGCAAAAATGCTTCCTCCAGCTTGCGATCCATGTCGTCTTGCTCTTGGATCCGATTGCGAAACTGTTGCAGTCCCTGGAGAGAGCGATAAAACAAGATGCCATACTCCATCCCCAACATCCCCATGATGGAGACATACAAGGTGGTGATATCAAACTGATTCAGCTTGATCGCCAATACTTGGTGGTCGGCCAAATAGTCCCACGGGGCATCCTGCCACAAGAGCCGCGCCTTTTCGGGTAGTACAGTGTCATAGGGTTCCGGTAGATTGGCCTCAAAGGGCAGATCATCTCCCTCAAAGCTGCTATAGATCTCATCGATCAGCGGCAGATCCGGTTGCCATTCCACCTTGATATCCAGCTCACTCAGGATCCCGCGCAGATAGAAATGCAGCTCTCGATCCCGGACGATGATCTTCTGGGGGCGGGCTGGGGGTGCTCCTTGGGGAGATTCCATCGCCTGCAACAGGGATCGCACCATTGCTTCATGGCCCGTATCCGGCGGCACCACATCCATCGAGCGCACCACCCCCGCCGATCCATCTACCCAGAGCAAGCAGATGCCATCTCCTCGGGATCCCTGCAACATCGGCAACATCCCCGCCACAAGCGGCTGTCTGTCTCCCTCCCAAACGCTGGGAGCTTGAGGCAGTTTACGGAGTCGGCGCAAAGTAGCGGCAGTCAAATGAACCATAGGTATGGAAAAAATGGGCGTTGGCCCCAAGGTGGCACCTTTTTACGCTATCGCACCCTGAGGAGGAAGTGAGGATCAGCGGGTCAAAATCAGCGTTTCCTCCCATGCCTCAGTTCAAGAGTGACTGAAACCAGATAGCGAGAAAGATACTGTCTACCGCAACCACACCAAAGGGGATGAGCAGTCTCATAGACTAACCCTTTCTGGCGATGGCAGGGATCCCGTCTCAATCATCTCAAAGTGACGACACCCCTCACACGGCCCCAGGGGGTGAACCGCACAACGCAAATCGCTCGATTGGGCGCTAAACAAACAGTCAGCCCGCCCCAAGAAATGCTCGGGATACCGGCGGTAGCGCAAGAGTACCACTTCTCGTCGCCAGTCCTGCAAAAAGCGCAGAGCGGCCCGATCGCGGCTGGCCTGAATCATCAAATCCGCTTGATGCTGCACCGAATAGTGACTGGGATCCTCCTGTTCCTGGTCTTCTTCTATAGAACTAGCTGGATCTAGAGATCTAAGAGGGGATCCCGTCCAGCCAACATCCCTATCAGAATACCGATCAGACTGGAGAGAGGGAGACATTCGGATCATGGCATCTCCTTGTCCTCTGCGAAAGGTGGCTGCTTTTAAGCTTGCCTTTGCCACTGTCTTGGTTGAAGGCGCTACGGCGATCAGGCTATTCCCTAATCTGTATAGATTAACCCAAGACGAAAATCGGATCCGTCAGGTGCATCCGACTGAGTTTGTCTTGCGTAAAGACTATGAACTTTGATTTGGCAAAAGCAGCGACGCCCTTGGAGAGTCTAAGCCAAAGAGCTTGGAGCAACCCAAGATAGCCTCGGTGAAAAGCACCCAGAGTTGGATCTGGTTCTTTGGCTGATCACTCTCAACGTGCTGCTACCTCATCAAGCGGCTCAGCGATCAACCCTGGAGCTGAGGTTGTCAAACACCCTTTACCAAGGCGTCCCCCATGAAACGGTTCGTATCCAAAAAGATCCCGCGGCTACTGATGTCGCTAGCTCTTTCCCTGATGATTCTGGCTGGGCTAGTGCTCCCTGCGCGCGCATCTGACCACCAAGACACTTTATTCCTCGGTTTCCAGCTGCCTGCGGCAGACTTGACGGATCTCTATGTGTTTGAGAGTCCGACTAATTCCAATAATGCCGTTTTTGTCATGGATTTTGACCCGTTCATTCCGGCAGGTCAGACCCGTCCTTTTGACCCGGCGATTCTCTATCAATTCAAGATCGATACCACTGGGGATCGGGTGGAGGATGTGGTGATGCAATTCACCTTCTCTGGCACGGCTCCCAACCAGACTGTGACGATGTATGGCCCTGGGCAACCCAATCAGCCTGGTACTACATCCACCACAATTGCAACACTGGGCAGTGGCGCGGTCAACCAAAACCTCAGCCTGCCAGGTGGCGTACAACTGTTTGCGGGCACTCGCAAGGATCCATTCTTTCTAGATCTGGCCCGGCTATTTGAAATTATTCCGGATCGCAACTATCTTTTGCAGCCCAACCCGGCTCCTCCGTTCCAGGTGACAAGCTGGCGTGATCCTGGCGAAGCAGTGGATGCGTTCTTGAATGCCAACATCAACTCCATCATTGTGGAATTGCCCCGCGATTTGATCGGATCTGGTCCCATTTCCACCCATGTCAGCACCAGCTTGTCGGCACTGCCCCCGCTGGAGTCTTAGGCAATCTCTAATCTGTTTTGTTTGTGTTTGTTAGGAGAGGGTTAATTATGACTGCTTTACCTCGATTTGTGCGCCAAGGGATCCTGATGGTGATGGGTCTGTTGGTGGTGTTGGTGCTAAAAGCGTGTGGCGGCGGGGGAACCTCTGTTGGGGTCGCGCCACCTACTATCTCAACGTTTTTTCAGCTGGAGCGCTTCGGGATCCCAGGGCTGAATGAGGTGTACATGGACTTTGATTTACATGACACCAGCAATCGCTCTACTCCGGTCAACGATGTGCCTCTGCAAGAGTCTTCCATTCGGTCTTTTGTGGCGGCGGTGGGTCGTCCGACGGGCATTGCCGATGCACTAGTGGCGGTGACGCTGCCGGATCAGATTCAAGCCGATCTGTCTCAGTCTAATGGCACCTATTTTGGCGTCGAGCTGGCCGGTCTGGGGGTGATCCCGCCCAACTTTGGGGGTCGGCGAATTGCAGACGATATCGTTGATGTGACCTTGGCAGTGACCTTTGGCGATTTGGTGACAGGCATCACAGAGGGAGCGATCCCTACCCTGTTGTCTGACAACGTCGGGGTGGCACCCAATGCCTCTCAGGCTGGGTTCCCCTATTTGACCAACCCAGTCTAGTCCGACAGAGTGGCTTGTTGATACTTGAGGAGGCGGTGATGATGTGGATCCGTTCGCGGGGAATGACCTCCCCTTTTGGCTGGGTGGTGTGGGGATTGCTGGCTGTCGTGCTGTGGTCTGTGGTGCTATGGTCTACTGCAGCTCAGGCGGCAGCTCCCGTCTACCGAGACGATCTGGATCGGGCGGGAATTATCGCCTCCTACGAGCAGCAGGTGCAGGATCAGTCAACTTTTCTCAATTTGCGCCTGTTGGCTTCAGAATATTTGAAACGCTATCGAGAGACCCTGGATCCTGAGGATCTGCTGCGGGCCGAAACCGCTGCTCGCCAGTCGCTAGAGCAGTTGCCTGAGCGCAATGGATCCGCTGTTTTTTTGTTGGGATCCGCGTTGGTGGCACAGCATCGGTTTCAGGAGGCATTGGATCTCACCCGTCCGTTATCAGGATTAGGGTTGCAGACGGCCTCGATTTTGATGGAACTGGGATCCCTGGATCAAGCCAAAGAGGTGCTGGAGAATTTGCCCGCTCCTGCACCAGAGGATTCTGACGTAAGCCAGTCTTTTGCATCGGTGGGACGACTGGGGATCCGGAGTCGCTATGCCGAGTTGACCGGAGATCTGGCCCGAGCCAGACAGTTGGCCACCGATTTTGTGGGGTTTATCGATCAGTTCTATACCTATCCGGTGGAGGCGCGGGCTTGGGGGCATACACGGGTGGGTGATCTGGCTTTTTTGATGGGGGATTTAGCGGAGGCAGAGGCGCGTTACCGGACGGCGTTGGAGCGATTTCCTAACGAGATCCCTGCCATGATCGGCTTGGCGCGGGTGACAGCAGCTTCCCATCGTTGGAAAGAAGCTCTGGAATGGTCTTCGCAGGCAGCAGAGCGGATCCCGACGGTGGATAGTTTGGCCTTGAAGGCGGATGCTCAAGAGGCATTGGGGAATGTGGCGGGAGCACGGGTGACGGGATCCCTGATCGAGGTGGTGGCGCGGTTGGGCAGCGTTCAGGGCATCTATGATCGTTCGCTGGCAATGTACTACGCCGATCACGGGATCCATTTGCCAGAAGCATTGCAAATAGCCCAACAGGAGCGGCAGTTGCGGGCCGATCCCTATACAAATGATGCGTTGGCTTGGGTCTTGGCAGCTAATGAACGCTGGGAAGAGGCGGCGGTGGCGATGCAAGAGGCGCTCCAGTGGGGGACGGCGGATCCCTTGTTTCAGTTCCATGCGGCGGTGATTGCCGATCATCTTCAGCAACCCCAAAAGGCGCTGGAGCATTTGCAGACTGCTTTGAGCCAAAATCCTCATTTTCATCACCGCTTTGGGGATCAGGCTCGCCAACTTTTAGTCCTGATTACTTTGGGAGGATCCGATGTTGAGACGGGTATGCCGATTCCTGCTGTGCTGGGGGCTAGTGTCAATGCTGGGGCTGTGGGGGCATGAGGCGATTGCTCACCCGTTGGGCAATTTCACCCTCAATCACTTTGTCCAAATCGGGATCCAGTCTGATGGAATAGCCCTGGATTATGTATTGGATGAAGCTGAGATCCCGGCGTTTCAAGAGATTGTTCAATTAGACACCAACCACAACCAACAACCGGATCCTGAGGAATTAGGGGGCTATGCCGAGGAGCGTTGTGCGGGGCTGCGTCCGGGGCTGGATTTGCGGCTGGCGGATCGTCCCCAAAGTTTGACCTTGATGGGATCCCGTGTGGAGTTTCCTCCGGGTGTGGGGGGATTGTTGACGTTGCGCTTAGAGTGCCGTTTCCAAGCTTCTCAAGAGTGGCAGGTGGATCAGCCCACCCCAATCACTCTGACCAATCGCATCTACGAAGATCGGCTAGGTTGGCGAGAGATGGTGGTGACGAGTGAGGGGTTCGCGCCAGCGGCAACAGGTCGCATCCCGGTGCAGTCTGGGTTGCCGGGGAGCAGCATTAGCCAACAGTTGCGGGAGTATCCGACCGAGTTGTTGCAAAGTCCGCCCGATCAGCGACAGGGCACGGTGCTGCTCTATCCCAGTTTGGCGGCAGAGTCAGGGATCCCGATGTCTGCACCCGAACAATCTCCCCGAACCAGCTTGTGGGGTCGAGCCGAAGATGCCTTTACAGGGCTGATCAAGCTGGATTATCACCAGCCCCTGACGGCAGCTTTGGCCCTGGTGATTGCTTTTCTTTGGGGAGGCTTTCATGCCCTGACGCCAGGACATGGCAAGACGATGGTGGGGGCGTATTTGATCGGATCCCGTGGCACAGCAGGTCATGCTCTGTTGTTAGGGATCGCCACTACGTTGACCCATACGGCGGGAGTTTTTGTCTTGGGTTTGGCGGCATTGGGGCTGTCGCAGGTGTGGGTGACAGAGCAGATTTACGATTGGCTCGGGATCCTGTCGGGGATCCTGGTGATGGGAGTGGGGGGATCCCTGCTTTGGCGACGGGTGCGAGGGTTAGATCGTGTTCATAACGATGATCATCATGGACATCACCATCATCATGAGCATTCTCACGATCACGAACACCACAGCCATGATCACCATGACCATTCTCACGGGCATCACCATCACGAACCAACGACGGATCCCTCTTGGGGTAGTCTGATTGCCCTGGGGATTTCGGGGGGATTGCTGCCCTGTCCTTCGGCCTTGGTGGCAATGCTGGGATCCGTGGCGTTGGGAAAGATTGGGTTTGGCTTGGTGTTGGTGACTTCCTTTAGCCTGGGCTTGGCGGCGGTGCTGACGGGGTTGGGATTGTTGGTGATCTATGCCCGTCGATGGGTGGAGGGAGCCCGGTGGCAAATGCCCCAGTTGCGGTTGGTGCCGGTACTGAGTGCCCTGTTGATCCTGTTGGTGGGGGTGGGAATGACGGCTCAGGCTTGGGGCAAGATGGTCTAGAGCGCCACCATGCCAGCGGGTTGATAATCAGTCCGGCACACGGGCGATCAGGGTGCGATGACGAGGGCTATTGGCGGTGATGATAGGTGTCTCAAACCCTGCTGCCGTCACAGCTGCGGCCAAATCCAGCCCAAAGTACTCATCCAAATAAGGCTCTGTGCTCTTGAGCAGGGTCAGGATGTAGGGGGGCATCTTGGCGTAGATGGGGGAGTGAGGATTCATATCCATCAAGGCCAGGGATCCCCCTGGTTTCAGCAGTCGTCTGGCTTCCCGTAGGATCTTGTGAGCCGCCGCAGTGGGCAATTCGTGGAAGATCAAGAAGGCAGACACCAGATCAAAAGAGTGCTCTGGCAGACCTGACTGCTCTGCTGCCGCATGGATCCAGCTCACGGTTCGCCCCTGCTGTTGGCTCCGATACTGGGCAATGGCCAAAAAGTAGGGGGATAAATCCAATCCGGTGATGGTGGCAGCGGGATAGAGATCCTGCAAAGCAAACGTGCTCATGCCAACGCTGCATCCGATATCGAGAATCTGAGCGGGGGGCTGAGATAGGGATCCCTGTAAGACCTCGTGATAGCTTTGGCGCAGACGGGCATCCCCCTGGGCTTCTGCCTCTTTGCCCCACACCCGCGAATGGACGGCATGGGCGGCGACTTCCACCTCAACAGCGGGATCCCAGCCTAAGTTGCCCTCGTCATAGGCGTGAAAAGGCCGAACGTAATAGTCGGGATAGACCAAGGTGGGATCCTGAATGGCTGCCAACTCCTGTTCCCAATCCGGCGAGAACGCCACCGAGCCACCCCGAGAGCGTAGGGCTTCTGCTTCTTCATGCCACTGAACACCGATCAATGCTGCCCGCTTGATCATCATGGTGCGTGCCTTCTGCTTGGCCACGTTAAATAGTGGCTTGATGGAGAGGATCCCACTCACCAGTCGAGATAGCAGGGTGGGGGCAGGCATGACAGGAGATTGGGTCACAGGACGTCCACTTGAACTCAAAAGGAATGTTCTGATTATCTCATCTGTCCAGAATGGCATCCAAGTGCAGCCGCAGCCGTCTGGAGGCCAACCCTGTAAAATGCCAACAGAGAGGGGGATACCTCTTCTGTCCGCCCGATCAGATCTGCCGTAGCTGTTGCTCCTTTTCGTCCTGGAACCTTGCTCATGACTGTGCCTGAAGGTTATTTCACCCTCAACCCTGATATCTCCATGAGTCAACCAGTCCCTGGTTCTGAGACATCTGAGTCAGAAGCAACAGCAGCATCACAAGCCTTAGATCCTCTCAACCTGGATCTAACACCTGAAGCCTTAGGTCAGGCAGGCTGGAACCAAGATTCTTTGGGCCTGGAGACCGAGGGATCCCTCTCCAACAGCGTGCGGATCAATGCTCGGCCCAATGATGTCTTGGATATCTTTAATCTCAAGCATTACTCGGGAGCCAACCCCTATCTAGACAGCCCTGCCGTTACCTACGACATCTCCCTGACCCAAGATCGGGATCCCTTACCGATTGAGGCTTATGTCAGCAGCATTGGCCATCGCTTCCCCCATTTGCGGCGCAATCACTATTTTTCGATTGCCCATCTGTTTGGGCAGGTGGTGGCAGAAGTGAACCAACTGGATATGGATCTGCCTCTAGAACGGTGGGTGTTGAAGCTCTATCCTGACCTGGTGCGGATCGCCAACCAAACGCTACATGGCAAAACCACCCGCGCTGTGGTCTACTGCGTCTGGGACTGGTTTGAGGCCATTGCCCAAGGTGAACTCTTTGATATTGATGCCCGTATTGTCGGCTTGCAGCAGATGTTTCGGGCTTCGGTCTATGGTGGCCCCACCGTCTATGCCCTACTCAAAACCGCCCAAGACCGAGGGATCCCAACCCAATATCTCTGGAACGAAAACCTGGTGCAATATGGCTACGGACGGCGGCAGGTGCGAGGGGCAGGCACCACCTTTGACCGCGATAGCCACATAGACTCAGACTTCACCACCCGCAAAGACGATTGCAAAGCCTTTTTGGAAAGCATGGGATTCCCGGTGCCTCGGGGGCATGTGGTGGGATCCTTGGCTAAAGCGTTGTCTGCGGCCCAACAGATTGGCTTTCCGGTGGTGGTCAAACCCGTATCGGGTCACAAAGGCATCGGGGTCACCGCCAATGTCCAGGATCCCGCTGAGGTGGAATTTGCCTATGACAAAGCCCTCGATGCCATCCCCCGCGACCAACCAGTCAGCATCATCATCGAAAAGCACATGGTGGGAACTGATTTTCGCATCCTCTGTGTCAACGGTCATTATGTGGCGGCGATTGAGCGCACCCCCGCCCATGTGATCGGGGATGGCGTCTCCTCCATTGCCACCCTGATCGAACGGGAAAATGCCACCCCTGCCCGTCTCGACACCCCCACCTCTGCCCTAGGTAAAATCCAATCTGACGACTCGATGCTGGCATTCTTGGCCGAGCAATCCCTCACCCTCACCTCCATTTTGCCCTGGGGCCAGGTGGTCTATCTGCGCAAAGTGGCCAATCTCTCCGCTGGGGGCGTCAGCCGTGATGCCACCCGCACCCTGCACCCCGACAATGTGCGACTGGCGGAGGATATCGCCCGATATTTTCGCCTCACCTGCTTGGGCATTGATGTGATCAGCCCCAGATTGACTCAATCGTGGCGAGAGGGATCCCTGGGCATCATCGAGATCAACGCCGCCCCTGGGATCTACATGCACCTCAAGCCAGCCGTAGGGGAAAGCGTCGATGTGCCCGCCGCTATCATCAGCACCTTCTTTGCCAGTCCTCAGGTGGCTCGGATCCCGATTATTACCTTCAATCGTCTGCCCCTAGTGGCCTTACAAGCGGTGATCACCCAAGTGCTGACTCGGCATCCCAGCTGGCTGGTGGGGGGAGCCTGTCGAGAGGGGATCCTGCTCAATCAAAGCTTGCAACCGCCCACGTCTTCTCGCTACAACACCTGTGTCCGGCAACTGTTACGACATCCTCAGCTGGATCTACTGGTGGCCGAGTACCCGGAAGAGCGTCTGGATGAGGATGGCATGGCCTATCAGGGCAGTGATGTGGTGGTGCTGGTGGATCCCAGTGAGATGGAGATGATGCTGGCGCGGGGGGCGATGGAAAGTGCCACCGTGATTATCAAAAAGGGACAGGACATCTCAATCCGCTCCGGGGATGTGATGGATCAATTTGAGTTGACCAGCGAGGAAGGCTTTGCACGGCTCTACCTCCAAGAGATCGCCCATCTGTGAGGCAGGGATAGGGATCCGAGCAATGTTGGGATCCCAGGGGTCAGGAATGCAATCCACCCAAGTTAAGCCGGCCGTCCAAGGCTAGTGTAGTGCGTCGCTCTTGAAGGCACTAAACAAAAGCGCCTGAAAACGGGGTGTTGGGCTGAAAAGTCGCACCCCTGTTGAATTCAATAAGTTCCAGACAGGATGCAACACTACACTAGTGGCTGATGGCAGGGGTTTCGGGCAGGCCGCGCGAGCGTCGGAACTTGACGATGCGCTCGGGCTGCGGCGGTCGTTCGATGCCGCGCTGGCGCAGCCAATCCTGGCATTTTCGTTGCCACTCGATCATTTCGTCGGAACTTACCGGCCACCAGTAGATGTCCTCGACGACCGGCATCGAGCCGCCTGGCGGATGGTAGCGGCCACTGACGCGCACGGTCGGATCGGCACCGTGCTCGAGCAGCCAGTGCACCCGGTCGAAGGCGCCGTTCGAGTAGCGGGTGATCAGCGAAAGCCTGCCACCCTGGTTGATGTCGGCGCCGCGCTCGACCAGCAGCTGGATGTTGTCCCAGCGGTAGCCATTGAGGTGGGCGACCAGCAGCAGCGATTCGTCGTTGGAGTTCAGGGTATTGGCGTCGCCGCCATGGTCGAGCAGCAGTCCGAGGTAGGTGGGATCGGGCAGGGCGGCAGCGAAGACCATCACGTTGTTGCGCGCCTGGCCCCGCTCGCGATCGTGCTCGACGACGCGGAAGTTCGGATCGGCGCCGTGCACCAGCAGGGCCTTCAGTCCCTCAGGGCTTTCCTTGATGATCGGCCAGGCCAGCAGCGGCATCGCCGCCCTGCCGGCGGTGTCGGGACTGTTGCCGGCGGCGATCAGGTTTGCGATTTCGGCCGCGTCACCGGCTTCGGCGGCGCGGGCGAGTGCGAGGGCGGGGCCCTCGAAGTGGTCTTCCGCTTTCATCGTGGCTGCGTTCCGGAGAGGGTTGCCATGCGCCAGCCCGGCCACCAGCAGGAGCAGCGACAGCAGGGTCGGGATTGCCGACCGATGGCATCGGCCAGGGCGGGATTCATGCATGGTTGGGATCGATGTTGGGATCGATGTTGGGCTCGCTGCAGCAACGCTAGCCCGGCAGCGGGAGCAAGTAAACCCCGGGTTGTCCCGGTACGGTGGCGCCGCCGCATCGGCGCGCTGTTTCCGCCCGGCTAGTGTAGTGCGTCGCTCTTGAAGGCACTAAACAAAAGCGCCTGAAAACGGGGTGTTGGGCTGAAAAGTCGCACCCCTGTTGAATTCAATAAGTTCCAGACAGGAT
>JBHJNR010000349.1:0-5540 GCA_050330615.1 Cyanophyceae cyanobacterium | reverse complement strand
TCGGATCCCGCTGAAGTGTTTGATACGGTGGCGGCGGGCTATGAGGAGGAATTTGACCTGATCTGGTTGGATCCCGCTCCCATGAACAATACCCAAGCCTTGGCCATGACCACAGAGGGAGCCGCAGAGTATGGGATTGCTACCATTTCCGAGATGGCAGAGCAAGCCAGTGAGTTGGTCATGATTGGCCCCCCTGAGTTTCAGGTGCGGGAGGATGGCTTACCAGGGATCCAAGCGGCTTATGGCAACTTTAGGCTGAAGGAATACAAGTCGGTGGATCCGGGCCTACGCTATCAGGGCTTGGTGAATGGCGAGGCGGATGTGGTGGTGGCTTTTGGCACCGATGGGGAGATCAGCGCCTTTGATCTGGTGCTGTTAGAGGATGACCAAAACCTGTTTCCCCCCTACCAGATCGCCCCAGTGGTGCGGCAAGAGGCTCTGGATGAGCACCCCGAGATTGCGGAGGCACTGAATGCCCTGGCTCCCGAGTTGACTGATAGCGTTATGCAAAGACTCAACTTTGAGGTGAGCGGCAACCAACGGGAACCGGAGGATGTGGCACGGGAGTTTTTGGTGGAAGTGGGGCTATTGACCGAGTAACTCATCTGTTGCCTGGGTAATATTTAGCACCCAGCGGCGTCAATTTGCCAACTACTAACAAGGGGCTTAAGCCCCTTGTCTAAGCTAACCCTTAGCAGTGAAGACCTCCGCCAAGGAGTCTTACAACAACAAGCCCTCTTGAGGAGCCAATAACGACAGCCCGCTGAAGGTCTCACCCTTGGCGGGCTTGCTCAATTGCTGACCGCCATCCCTCGACCCAGCCAATGGGATCCCAGCTAGATCCACCGCTACGGATCCCTCGGTTTCGCCGCGATGGAGCAGCACCTGCCAGCCTGCCGGTTGAGTATGGGTCTCGCGGGGCAGCACCAGGATACCGGTCAGGGCATCGGTTTTGGTTTTGAAGGGCATGGCGTGGGTGCCAATTGCCCCCCGATGAGCCAGAGCCACCGCCTTGACCTCTAGCCGCTTGAGATAGCCCTGTTGGGATCCCAAAATCAATAGGTCGGTGGGCTTGACCAAGGCTAACCCCACGATGCTCTCCTTGCGGTGGAGGCGCAGAGCTTGGTTGCCCATCGCTGTCCGGCCCATGATCGGGATCTCATTGTCATCCAATGGCAGTCGCAATAATCGTCCACCGGAGGTGGCCACAATCGCGGCATAGTTGGCCTCTTTGGGCACCAAACTGCCCCAGCCCAATTCGTCATCATCTTTGAGTTTGAGAACCGTGGATCCCCGATTGGTCAGCCCCGTAAAGTCTTTGGCCTCCAGCCGTTTGATCCGGCCTTGGCGACTGAGCACCACCAGATCTTGACTTTCAATCAAACTGGGATCCAGCAGCAGCGTGGCCACCATCGGCTCAGGTTGAGGCAATAGTGTGATCAACGGGATCCCTCGGTTTTGGCCGGTGGCAGCGGGCAGGCTATCCACATCGAGGGTGTAGGCTTTGCCGGAGGGAGTCAGGGTGAGCAGTTCTTGTTGCAGGGTGGCGGGCAGATCTTGCAGCACCTCATCGTCGCCGGACAAATCCCGGATCGAGGCTGGTTTGCGGCCTTTACGGGCCAAGGTCAGGCGGCGAATATAGCCCTTGCGGCTGATCTGCACCAACACCGGAGCATCGGATCCCTCATCGATGGCAGGCATGGCCTCCATTTCGGCCTCCGCTTGGGCAGCAGAGACCACCTGGGTGCGCCGGGGATCCCCGTGGGTTTTGCGCAGATCCCGCAGTTCCTTTTTGAGGTAGGTCAGTCGTTGCTCTCGGTCTCCCAATAGCCCTTCTAGTTCTGTGATCCGAGCCTGCAAGGTGGCGTGATCTTGCTCCAGCTTTTGCCGTTCCATTCCGGTTAGGCGACGGAGAGGCATGGCCAAAATCGTATCCGCCTGGGATCCCGAACAGCCCAGAGCGTCCTGCAACTGGTGGCGGGCGGTGGGGCCATCGGGGGCATTGCGCAAAAGGGTAATCACTCGGTCGAGATCCCCCAGGGCCAACAGCATCGCGGCCACATCTTCGGCTTTGCGCTGGGTCTGGGCTAACTCCGAGCGAAACACTCGGGTGAGGGTGTCCTCCCGAAAGTCTAAGAAGGCTTGCATGGCCTCCTTAAGGCTGAGCTGGCGGGGTTCGCCATTGACCAGGGCCAGCAAGATCATGCCGAAATTGGACTGGAGCGGGGTGAGCTTGTGCAACTGAGCCAAAACCGTCTGGGGTTGGGCATCCCGCTTCAGCTCGATCACCACCCGCATCCCCTCGCGGTCACTCTCGTCCACGATGTCGGCGATACCCTCGATCCGCCGCTCATTGACCAATTCGGCGATCTTTTTAATCAAGGCCGCTTTGTTGGTTTGGAACGGCAGCTCAGTGATCACCAGGACAGAGCGACGGTGGCGACCCTTGCCCGGTTGGATCTCCTCCACCTGGGTGATGCCCCGCATCGGGATGGTGCCCCGTCCAGTGGCGTAGGCCTCCCGGATGCCGGTGGTGTCGATGATTTGTGCCCCAGTCGGAAAATCGGGGGCGGGAATCTTTTTGAGCAGGTCATCCAGCGTACAGTCGGGCCGATCGATCAATAACAACAGCCCATTGACCAATTCCCCCAAATTATGGGGGGGCACATTGGTGGCCATCCCCACCGCGATGCCCGAGGATCCATTCAGCAGCAGTATCGGCAACCGGGCAGGCAACACCAGGGGCTCCGCCTGGGATCCATCAAAGTTAGGGCCAAATTCAACGATCTCTTCGCTGATCTGACTCAGTAGGGTATTGTCCCCCACCGAGGCCAAGCGACATTCCGTATAGCGCATCGCCGCCGCCGGGTCGTCATCCACCGAGCCAAAGTTGCCATGACCATCCACCAAGGGATAGCGGCTGGAGAAACTCTGCACCATCCGCACCAGAGCGTCATAGACCGACTGATCCCCATGAGGGTGATATTTACCCAGCACATCCCCCACCACGCGGGCGCATTTGCGAAAAGGGCGATCCGGGCTGAGACCCAGCTCGTGCATGGCATAGAGGATGCGGCGATGCACGGGCTTGAGGCCATCTCGCGCATCCGGCAGAGCCCGCCCCACGATCACGCTCATGGCGTATTCCAGGTAGGAACGCTGCATCTCCCCAAACAGATCGGTGGGGACAACGCGACCGATCCCATCCAGGATGCTGCCGTTATCAGGATTATTGAGGCCGTCGAGAGTCAACTGGGTCATGGTTAGGGCAAAAGGCTTGTCTTTGGCTACTCTATCGCCTTGCCCGACCTGACAACTCTATATAGGGCACCCAATTTGGTCTGACTTGGGCAAATTAGCTCTTGATCTGGCCCCAGGGATCCCTCAGATGGGTTTGGGATCCCCATAGAGGAGCAAGAAAAATCCCCCGAGGCTGGCCACAGAGTGCTCAGATCAGGGGATCCCTGGTTTTGCTTCAGTTTGTCGTCAACAGAGTCGGTTGCGCTACTGCTGGTTTATCCAGCTCAGGTCAACCCACTCAGCTGAACATCAGGTTCCAGCTGTCCAGGTGTTGATGTATTCGATCTGCTCAGGGGTCATGGTGTCATAGTTGACTCCCATCGCCTTGAGCTTGAGGCTGGCGATTTCCTGATCCAGCTCTTCCGGAATGGAATACAGACCAGGAGCCAATTTGCCCTTGTTGACCGCCAGATATTCGCAGCCAATCGCCTGGTTGGCGAAGCTCATATCCATCACGCTGGCGGGGTGGCCTTCGGCTGCCACCAGGTTGATCAGGCGACCTTCCCCCAGCACCACCACAGACTTGCCGCTCTTGAGCTTGTGTTCCACCACAAAGGGGCGCACGCTGGATTCTTCCACAGTGCGCTCTTTCAGGGCCACCAAGTCGATCTCGATGTCGAAGTGGCCGGAGTTGCAGACCATTGCACCAGGTTTCATCTGGTCGAAGTGCTCGCCCCGGATGACATGTTTGTTGCCGGTGACAGTGATGAAAATGTCGCCCCAGGGGGAGGCTTCTTCCATCGTCATGACCCGGAAACCATCCATGACTGCTTCCAGCGCCCGGACTGGGTTGACCTCGGTGACAATGACGTTAGCACCCATGCCGCGAGCCCGCATCGCCACACCACGGGCACACCAGCCGTAGCCCGCCACCACAATGGTGCGACCCGCCAGCAGGATATTGGTACAACGCAGGATCCCGTCGAGGGTGGACTGTCCAGTACCGTAGCGGTTGTCAAAGAAGTGCTTGGTTTCGGCATCGTTGACCTTCATCACCGGGAAAGAGAGTACCCCAGCCTTGAGCATGGCGTTGAGGCGGACGATGCCCGTGGTGGTCTCTTCGGTGGTGCCGATGATGTCGGAGAGCTGGTGTTGGCGATGCTGCACCAATTCCACCGTCACATCACTGCCGTCATCAATGATGATGTTGGGGCGGTGATCGAGGGCGATCTGGACATGGCGACGATAGGTGTCGATGTCTTCGCCCTTGAAGGCATAGACTTTGATGCCGTGGTCGGCCACCAAGCTAGCGGCCACATCATCCTGGGTGGACAAGGGATTACTGGCGATCAAGATGCTGTCAGCCCCACCTGCTTGCAGAGCCAAGGCCAGGTTTGCCGTCTCGGTGGTGACGTGGCAACAGGCCACTAAACGGAGACCCGCTAGCGGCTTTTCGGTGGCAAAGCGATCCCGGATTTGAGCCAATACGGGCATCTCCCGCGCTGCCCATTCGATCCGCTGCCGACCGAGGGGAGCCAAGCTCAAATCTTTGACATCGTAGTCGGCGGTGGCTTGTGTGGGTCTATCAGCGATGTTGACCATAAGATGTGGAGTCCTTTTTAATGCTTCAGGGCAGATCAGGTATACCGGGTAACTATGAGGATCCCAATACTGGGCAATAGTTGAACCAACTTTGAATCAATCTTGAACCTATCCGATCTAGGAACCGACTTGAGTTAACCCTTTGAGCTGCCCACGTCATCCTAACAGGTCACCGAACAGGGTGGATCCCGACTCAGTCTGAGGCTCGCGAGGGGAGCCTAACGGCGTGTCCAAAGGGTGGTGTACATCATCAAAAAACCACCCATAAAGATGGCAATCGCCAGACCTCCAGCAATGGTATTCAAAACATTGGGATCCATCAAGGTTTGAGGGTTCATAGTACCTGCCGAGAGTTGAGTGGGGGGATTGAATTGAACGGATATTGAATTGATGGGGAGTAGCTTGGCCATCACAGAGAAAGGAAGAATGCTGGAGAAGACTCCCTATTCAACCTGGTTAAGTGCAGCACCTTAGAATCATCATGAGTCGGTACTCACTGCGAGCAAGGGGCTTAAGCCCCTTGCTGAACTACCCAATGGTGGGGAGATCTCCGACAAGGAGTACTAGTGGTTAGGATATGAGACCACCCCGCGCTAGGTATTCCCGGCAGCTGGCTTCCCCTACTGGCCTGAGCCATTTTAATTTAAATCTTATTTCCGTCTGTTCTTTCTCACCCATGGTGCCCATGCTGGAAACCC
>JBHJNR010000348.1:0-2534 GCA_050330615.1 Cyanophyceae cyanobacterium | reverse complement strand
GCGGGTGGACAATCCAAGACTCTAAACGGACGTGGAGGAAGGCGTAAGACTGGCTTGCCAGCAGCATCCGGTGAAGCGTCAACCTGTCGGGACGGTCAGCAATTGCAACTGCTATTGTTTGCCTAAACCGAATCCCCGTCCTTCAAGGGCGGGGAGGATGTCAAAGACGTTCAGCCCCTAAATAAAGACACCCTGAGACAAAAATATGAGCAAACTCATGGGTCAGATCGACTCGACCTCGGCGCAATAGGGCGGGATCCATCCGCTCTGTGGTGTTGCAAGTCATCAAAACCACCAACCTTTGCTTGAGGGGTGGCATGGATTCATCCACCACACTTTGATATAGGGTGCCATCCAACAGACTGAGAATATGCTCGGTTTTGGTGCTGCTGCGGCCAAAGTCGGATCCCCGATCCTGCGCCAAATTGTCAGCCTCATTAATAATCAGGCAAATTCGTTCCAGATAACGGGGGGGGACAAAGTTTTGCACCGCATCATGATCAAGGATAAAGATCACATAGCCCAATGGCACCAAAACCTCTCGGGCAATCGCCTGAGTCCAAGCCGTTTTACCCGTTCCCGGCACCCCATGAGCCAGCACTGCCAAGTTTTGATGAGTCAAGATTGACTGCTGTACTTGATCAGAAAAGCCTTGGATATCAGTTGGAAAACTATCCAAAGGAAAAGGACTCTGCACCTGACCAATCCGACATTGGTACCCACTCAGCATCACTGCCAGATTATGGGTAGCTTTGTTGACCCAAGAGGATAGATCTTTGCCGATTATGGTAAACCGACGATGGGTGCGGTCAGTATTGCGAATTTGCAGCCACAGGTCTTTCTCTTGCCAATAGGCTGAGACGATACCCAATATTTCCAATTGTTCCCAATCGGTAAATCGCTCCACGGGATAGTAGAAATTGCGCTCCATAAAACTCTGAGTGATCTGGGTGGGGCGACCCAATAGTTGCAGCACCTTTTGTACCGTCACATCCTCCAACCGACTCAACACATAAGCAATCGGGATCCGGTCGCGGCTGATGTCATAATCCACGGGGCTGACAGCGCTGAGAACATCCTTGTAGGTATGATTTGGCCCAGTCGGGGGAGGGGTGATATAGTCCCAAAATTCGCCCATTTCATAACGCAAATCTTCAGAAAAGATCTGCATCATATTGGCCCACCAAGCGTATTGCTGACGGCCCAGGGTATCGGCTACATCGCTACAAACATCCAAGGCTTTTTGCGCCATCTCCAAGGGATCCCGGCTGAGTAGATCCCAGACATAGACCGGATCCAGTTGGCGATAGAGCGGTTTCCAGCCTGTGCTGAGCAGATTTTGACTGGTGGCTTCTTGGTAACGTGGGCCACGGCTAGAGTGGCGGCGGGGTGGAAAATCGAGGTCGTCGTCGTAGGATCCCATTGTGTGTTTAAAGTTGACCGGCTAACAAAAGATCAAGAGGCGCGAGGCCAGCGGGAGACCCATCCAGTGGGGCTATTCAACAGCAGATAAGCTAGAGACCGAAAGGGTGGGACGGAAAGGAAAGGGCTCACCGGGTCTTGCCGTCAGGTTGAAAGATGACAGATCAAGACGAGAAACCATTGCTCTCAAGCCTAGCTGTCCTTTGTCTGCTGAGAAAGGTGCCCAGATCGAGGCTTGCCTATCCAGATGCTGCGCTGGTCTATCTAGGATGGCACATGTGATGAACTCCCGAGGGCGAATCCCTCAGTGGTAGGGGGCAGGCATCTCCTCCCGATGAAAGATTCGAGTTACAGAGTGAGGTGAACCTGAAACCCCACGGTCTCTATCAAGAACCCAGCCACCCCAACATCAACCCAACTTCGGCAACAGGATTCAGTTGCTGCTGATTACGATGGAGTTTTGGCTAAGTCAGAATCCGCCAATTCAATGACTCTAAAAAAGGATATTAGGGGCTATTCTGAGGGTATCTTCTCCGTAGAGCTACTGAAGGATTGTTGATCTAGCAGCAGCGTCAAACCCTCTCAGAATCAGAGGGATCCTGCCAAAAAGCATCTCCAATCACAAAGGCTCAATCCACCATGACCGCCTACCCCCCGAATTATCCAGATCAGCTAGTGGCAAGTCTATCCAATTTGCCCCCCACCGGAGCGGTCTCCCGCTATGTCAGACCAGTGGGTTCCGATGGTGCAGGATTCTCAAAAGCAAAGGGGAATCCGATTTCATTTATTGAGCTGATTTGTCAGACTCGTAGTCTCGATGAGTTAGATACACGAATCCGCATCAATCTCCAACAGGCTTTGATCCAGTTCATCAAAGATGAAAATCAGTGAACCAGACTGCCCTTTAGTAGGGCCATTTCATTCTCAAGCAAAGCTAAAAATGATAGAGTTTTAAGCCTTACCACTTTCCCTCAAGGCTGATGCCTCTCCCTGCACAATCCCTTGCTGTTAGCCCACCCACAAACCTGGATGCAAAGTCTGACAGAATTGAGATTCTCGAAGCCTTCACTGAGCTACCGGATGTACGCAAGGCAGCTGGGAAACGTCATCAC
>JBHJNR010000347.1:0-29049 GCA_050330615.1 Cyanophyceae cyanobacterium | reverse complement strand
GCCGCTGGTATGAATGCTTGCTTGGATCGCATCAATGAATTGATCGCTGCTGGCTTGGCTGACAAAGTCTCTCGTGAAGACTTGGCCACCCTGCAACGCTTGCAAGAAGAGTTCGCTGCTGAATTAGCTGCTCTGCGCGGTCGCGTGGACATCCTGGAAGCTGATGTGGCTGACCTCCGCAGCAAGATCTTCAACCCTGTCACCAAGTTGAACGCTCAGGTGATCACCGCTTTGGTGGGCGCTGGCCTGACCGAAGATCGGGTTGATGGCAACGGCAACTTGATCACCGATGCTTCTGCTTCCAATTTCACCCTCCCTTACAGGGTGCGGTTGAACTTTGACGCCTCTTTTGTGGGCACTGATCGCCTGCGGATTCGTTTGCAAGCTCGGAATGCTGCTTCTCCTTCCGAAGTGTTGGGTGGAGCTGCTGACGAGCAATTTGCTGGTCTGGACTTCGGTGGCGGCAGCAACAACAATGTGACTCTGTCCACATTGAGCTACCGCTTCCGTGTTTTTGACAACACCACCGTTCAAATTGGTGCTGTTGGTCAAGGCACAAATGAGCGATTCGCTTACGGATCTCCCTTCGCTACCTTGTCTGGTTTTGGAACCTCCGATCCCACCATCTTTGGCTCGATTCAAGGCGGTGGTTTTGGTCAAGCTGGTATTGCCTTCAACACCAATGTTGGCGACCTGTTTGGATTGGCCTACGGCTACGGCACTAATAATGCCCAAACCCCAGGCACCTTTGGTGAAGAATCGGGTGTGACCGGCGGTGATTCTGCTCACGCTGTTGAGCTGGCTTTCACCCCCACCGAAACCATCGGCCTCTACTTCCAGTTCGGTAGCCTTTATACCGAAGACGCCACCGAATTGGGTGATGATTTCTTGACTGGCCCCTTCAATGGTGTCAATGACCCTGTTGCTGGCACCTTTGCCCGTACCAACGGTTTTGCTATTGCGGCTGACTGGGAGATCACCCCTCGCGTGATCTTGTCCGGTTGGTTTGCCAGTGCAAACACTGAGTACAACCTGCCCAAAGCGATTCCAGCTGGAACCTTGGAGCCGGGTGATGAGACCCAGACTGCATTCTTGGTGGGCTTCTTATTCCCCGACTTGTTTGCGGAAGGTGCTGAAGGTGGTGTTTCTTTCGGTCAGCCTCCGGTTAACACCGATGCTGTTGAAAGCACTCCGTTCATCTTTGACGTGTACTACTCCTTCCCCGTCAACGACTACTTGAACATCATCCCCAGTGCCTACTTCGTCAGCAACCCCAATGGTGGTGCTGTCGGCGGCGCTAATGACCCCACCATCGGTGTGGGTGCAGTCCGGGCCGAGTTCAACTTCTGATCTAGCCTCATCGCTTGATTTAGACTGATAAAGCAAAGGGATCCTCCAATGGGGGATCCCTTTTTCAGTGATTAGTGAGCCTATGAGCCTTTGTCGCCTACTCCCATCACAAGATAATGGGAGTCGTTATTACAGCCATTCCTCCAGCCGACCCAATTGATCCCTCATGCCCTGGGTCAGTTCTAGATACCACTCCTGTAGATCCATCGACTGAATCGCCTGACGCAGGGATCCCTGGCAACGATGCAGATGAGCCAAAACCGCAGGAGAAGGAGGGGAGTCCGCTTGATGCAATGCATGCTCAAGCAATGCCAACTCGGTCTGCAAGTGCAGAATCAGATTGGCGATATCTTGAGGGTGAGGTTTGGACATTAGGTGTGTTAGACAGCTCCACCCACAGTCTGCCCTGAGTCTTTGGCATTTTGCTGCTGGAGGTAGGCTTGGATAAAGGCCAGCAACTCATCGGCATCCCCGTTCATGAAGCCGTCGATGTTGTAGGTCTCAGCATTGGTGCGGTGATCTTTGATCATTTTGTAGGGATCGAAGGTGTAGGTGCGGATGCGACCGCCAAACCCTTGGGTGACCATGCCCCCTCGGATTTCAGCAATCTTTTGTCGCCGCTTCTCCTCCTCTAGCTCCACTAGCTTGGCCTTGAGAATCTGGATGGCCCGCTCCTTGTTTTGCAGCTGGGATCGTTCCTCAGTACAACGCACCGCCAATCCGGTGGGTTTGTGGATAACTCGGACTGCAGTTTCCACCTTGTTAACGTTCTGCCCCCCCGCTCCGCCAGAACGAGAGGTTTCAAACTCCAGTTCATCCATTTTGATTTGGTATTCACCTTCATCCGCCAAGATCGGCATGATCTCCACCCCGGCAAAACTGGTCTGTCGTTTACCATTGGCATTAAAGGGGCTGATCCGCTCCATGCGATGGTTACCCTTCTCTGCGGAGAGATAACCATAGGCATAGGATCCCTCAATCATCAGGGTGGCGGATTTGATGCCAGCCTCTGCCCCTTCTGAGTATTCCGATAGAGTGACTTTGTAGCCCTGATTCTCGGCCCAACGGGTATAGAGCTTCAACAACATCTCTGCCCAATCCTGAGCATCGGTGCCACCCGCCCCTGCAGTGATGGTTAAAACCGCTCCTTTTTCGTCATGGGGGCCAGACAATAATTGGCGTAATTCCCAACGGCTGAGGGCTTTGTCCACCTCTTGTAGTTGAGCATCTGTCTCGCTAAAAAGACCGGGATCTGGCTCTTCCCCCAACATCTCAAGGGCAACTTCCGCATCCGAAAGTTGGGCTTGCCAGCGATGAATCTGATCCCAAGTTGATTTGATGTTGGTTAGTTTCTGCATCTGGGCGCGGGCAGCATCGGCGTCGTTCCAAAAGTCGGGATCCGAGGCTTCCTGCTCCATGATGGCGATTTGTTGTTCTAGTTGAGGCAGGTCAAAGATAGTCCTGAGCATTGCCCAGGCGTAAGGTTAGCTGCTGATGCGCATTTCTCAGGTCAGCGAGTTCCATAGGATTCGGGAGTGTTCTTGAGATAAAGGAATAGGGTCAGACTGGGATCCCGGCTACAGAAGGCAGCGAGCAGTTCTAGTCCTGATAGAACGATCCTAGCGTATTCAGGCGGGATCCCGGTGGAGCTAGCGTACCCCAGCCAAGACAGGATCCGGAGCCAACTGTGCCCGCAAGACCTCAAAGCCGACCCGATGACTAAAATCCCCAAAGCTCTCGCTGGCAAATTTGTGCTGTTGGTAATGTTTGAACAGCGGTCGCAAGAGATCAAGGATCCCGTTGGCATGAACTTTTTCTGCAAAGACAGTCGCTAGGCGATCTCCACGGGGACTTCCCCCCAACCAGACTTGATACTGTTCAGGCCCAGTGCCTACAAATCCCAATTCGGCTAAGTAGGGACGGGCGCAGCCATTCGGGCATCCCGTCATTCGCACCACAAAGCTCTCCTGGCCTAATCCTAAGTCTTGGAGTAAGGCATCCACTTGGCGCAATAAGCTGGGTAAAGCCCGCTCCGATTCGGCAATTGCCAACCCACAGGTGGGTAAGGCAGGACAGGCCATGCCATCTCGCACCAAAGCTGGGATCCCTTCAAAGGGCATCACCCCATACTCCTGCAAAATTGCATCCACCTGAGGCCGTTGCTCCGGCTCGATACCCACAAAGAGCAAGTCTTGGGTGGGGGTGAGGCGAATCTCAAAGCCAAATCGCTCTGTGATCTGTCGGAGGGCGGTTTTCAGTTGCCGTTCGGGGGTGTCGGCGATGCGGCCATTTTCGATAAACAAACCCAAAAAGAGTTTGCCATCCCCCTGCTCTCGCCAGCCCAAAAAGCCAGGAGGATTCAGCTCTGGCAAAGGACGCCAGCGTTTCAGCTTTTGGCCGTAATACTGCTCCACTGCCTGCCGAAACTTGCGGATCCCCCAGTTTTGGATCAGATATTTCATCCGAGCTTGTTTGCGATCCTGGCGATTTCCGTTATCCCGCTGTACCGCCAAGATGGCCTGCACCACCTTCAGTACTTCTTCGGGCGGGGCAAATCCCAACGGTTGCGCCAACAGCGGCATGGTCTCGTCTTTGTTGTGGGCGCGACCTAGCCCCCCCCCCACCAAGATATTGAAACCTTTGAGTTTGCCAGTCCCCGGATCGGTGATCACGATCAGGCCAATATCCTGCGAGTAGATATCGACGGTATTTTCTGCTGGGATCCCAATGGCGCATTTGAACTTGCGGGGCAAAAACTGAGTGCCATACAACGGTTCTGGACTCTGGGGATCCCGAACCCCCTGGCCCACAAACTGTTTGGCCAACGCTACATCAGGATCCTCGGGCAACTCCACCCGTTCCCCATCCACCCAGATATCAAAATAGGCATCCGCCTCAGGAGTGAGCACATCTGCCAGCTTGTTGGCGTAGGCTTGGGCATACACAAAATCAGGGCGATTTTTGTAGGGGGACATGGGGGCCATGACATTGCGGTTCACATCTCCGCAGGCGGACAACGTGGATCCCATCTGCTTGACGATGGAGGCCAACACCGTTTTGAGATCCTGCTTGAGCACCCCATGCATCTGAAACGCTTGCCGAGTTGTGGTGCGTAAGGTGCCATTGCCATACTGATCCGCCAGTTTGTCCAGGGTCAGATACATCTGAGCTGGCACAATGCCACCGGGCACTCGGGTTCGCAGCATCATCGAGTAGGCTCGTTCTAGCCCCTCTTGCCGCCGCTGCTGCCGTGCATCTCGGTCATCCTGCTGATAGACCCCATGAAACTTGAGGATCTGGATGGCGGCTTCACTAAAGTGGGAGGTGTCCTGCTGTAATTCTGTAGCCAAAGGCTCCCGCAACAGGTGGCTAGCCTCTTTGATATGTTCGACCTTAGAGCGCTTGATCTCTGGCCCAGCTGGGCTAGATCCTGGATCCACCACCTTACCTCTGCCCATAAACCCCTAATCTCAATCGACTTACTGGGGATTAGGTTAGCACATTCATTGGGGAGAGAGGGTTCATGACCATTGATTGCCCCAGGGGTAAGTTGAGCTTCAGGAGCTGACTAGGAACATGAAAAATTGGGCTAATCAGCATTAAGTGTGATCAACCCAGGTTCAAGTCACGAGTTGTATCTACAGAATATCGTCAGGATCGAGTCAGACTAGACTCATCCAGCACTAGGGATCCCAATGTGTCTTGCAGCAACCAAAAAATCTTAGCGGCGCTTGACTTTATCTTGTTGGCTGATGAAGAGGACACCGCCAAAAATAGCTCCCAACACGGCAGCACCAGCGACGAGGCTGAGCAAGAAATTCATTAAAGAGGGTGTCATATCGGGTGAATCTTAAACGAATCGACACCTTCAAGAATAAAGGATCCGGGGCAGCCCTGGTTATAGCCACCTCGGATCCCGTCTCAATTTGTAAACTACATTGAGATGACGCTGAAAGGCTTTCCAGCTTGCTCGTAGCTGGGATCCCTTACATGGCTACCGGGTGCTGCTCTTGGATAATGACCGCAGAAGACTCTGGCAAAGGGATCCCGCGCAGTTTAGCGGTATTGACGATCATGCTCTCGGCAAAGCGGTCAAACCGTTCCTGCAATTTCTCATCCTTAATCTGCCCCTGCCCATCAAAAGCTGCCCAAGCCCGACTGACAGCAATCTGCTCGGGGATCACCCAGGCTCGCACCCAGCGGGCGATCAAGCGCAGATGGTTGAGGGCATTGCTGTTGTCAGTGCCTCCCAAGATGCTGATCAGCCCCAGTACCTTGCCCTCTAGTTGCTCAAAGCTGAGCAGATCTAGGGCGTTCTTGAGCACACCGCTGAGGCTGCCGTGGTACTCAGGGGTGGCTAAGATCACGCCATCCGCCTGTTTTACCGCCTGTTGGAACCGGGCTACATCAGGGAAATCGCTATAGTCTCCTGACCCATCACAAAACGGCAACGTCATCTGGCGCAAATCTAAGATCTCTAGCTCCACCCCTCGGTCGCGGAGCCGCTGGGCTATATCCTCAAGGGCTTGATACGTGTGGGATTCTGGCCGCAGGCTACCCCCAATAGCCACCAGCCTGGGTTGCCGTGTCACCGATACCAACGCAGAAGTGCTCATGCCAGAACGTCCTTACTGATACAAAACTTTATAGACTCATACCCATAATCATAATGAGTATGACTTAGATTGACAAGATTGCCCCTGATTCAAGGCTAGAGGTGGCTGGACAGAGTGGCCAAACTATGGAGAGAGTAAGAAGGCTTGTCGATCTCTGAGGGGTTATGGAGTGGCGTCACCGACATGTGTTGGGACTCAGGGACTTTAGTGCCGATGACTACGACATCGTGCTGAGAACGACCGCTAGCTTTGGGGATGTGTTGGCGCGTCAATTGCCCAAAGTTCCCGCCCTACAAGGCAAGCTGATCACCACCCTGTTTTTTGAGTCCTCCACCCGCACCCGCAGTAGTTTTGAGGTGGCAGGCAAGCGATTATCTGCCGATGTCCTCAACTTTGCTCCCGGCACATCGTCCCTTTCCAAAGGGGAGACCATCCTCGACACCACCCGCACCTTCTTGGCGATGGGTACCGATATCTTTGTGGTGCGTCATGCCCAAGCTGGGGTGCCCCAATCAATCGTGGCGGATCTAGAACGAGCGGGATCCCATGCTTCAGTCCTCAATGCGGGAGATGGCCTACACGAACATCCCACCCAAGGACTTCTGGATCTCTACACCCTCTGCACCCAGGTGGATCCTCAGCAACCCCGCCTGGGATCCCTGCAAGGGTTGAAGATAGCCATTGTGGGGGACATCCTGCACTCGCGGGTGGCGCGGTCGAACCTGTTTGCCCTCAAAGCCGCTGGTATGGACATTCATTTGGCGGGGCCACCAACGCTGGTGCCCAAACAATTTGAGAGTTGGGGAGCTACCGTCCACTGGCATCTGGATCCAGCCCTAGAAGGATCCCACTTTGTCATGGCCCTAAGATTGCAACAGGAACGGATGCAGAGTCATCTAATTCCTAGCTTGCGGGACTATCACCGCTCGTATGGCATCACCCTAGAGCGTCTCAAACGATGCGATCCTGGGGTGCGGGTACTCCATCCCGGCCCCGTCAATCGAGGGGTGGAGCTGGCCTCTGAGGTGATGGAGACCCCTGGACTATGCCTGATTGAACCACAGGTCAGTCATGGGGTGGCGGTGCGGATGGCGTTGCTCTATCTAATGGGATCCCAGGCCCCTAGACCCATCTGAGGTTGCGGAAGTGAACCTCATCTCTCCACTAGGATTGGATTTGGGGAAGCAGCCAAGCCAGGGTCAAGGTTATCCATAAACATTTTGCCACTGCCTCTATTGTCACAATGGAGATGTAATCCAAGCCTTGCTTTGCTTGCTTGCCCATCTCTCACTTGCCCACTTGAGGATTGATTTATGACTGCTGCCGTTGCCAATCTCAGCACTGACTTTGATGCCGAGAGTCTGAAGTCTGATCTGGCCGGGATCGAATGGGTCACGGATCCAGCCCAGGTAGCCAAGCTATCACTGGACTTTTTTCACTACAGTCCCGTTCTAGAGCGGCAGCTGCGGGATAAGCGGGCGGATCTGGTGCTACGACCGGCCAGCGAAGCGGAAGTGATGCAGGTGGCGGCGGTCTGTGCCAAACGGCGGATCCCTCTCACCGTGAGGGGGGCGGGCACCGGCAACTATGGCCAGTGCGTTCCCTTGCAGGGGGGCATCGTGCTGGATATGAGCAAGCTGAATCAGGTGGTCTGGGCCAAACCAGGGATGGTGCGGGTGCAGTCGGGAGCCAAATTGATGGCCATCGACAAGCAAACCCGTGAGATGGGCTGGGAGGTACGGATGGCCCCCTCCACCTATCGCACTGCCACGATGGGGGGCTTTGTGGCTGGGGGTAGCGGTGGCATTGGCTCCATCACCTATGGTCAACTGCGAGAGCGGGGGAACATCCAAGCTCTGCGGGTGGTCACGGTCACCGAGGAGCCCCAGATCATCGAATTGCGGGGCGATGACGTGCATAAGGTTAGTCATGCCTGGGGCTTGACCGGCATCATCACCGAATTGGAGATGCCGATGGCTCCTGCCTACCCATGGGCCGAGGTGGTGGTGGCCTTTGAGGGGGCGTTCATGCCCGCCGCTCGGTTTTGTCAGACTTTGGGGGAATCTGATGGCATTGTCAAAAAGCTGATCAGCCTCCATGCTTGGCCGATCCCTAGCTACTTTGCGCCGCTGCGATCGGTGGTGCCCGAGGGATCCCATATTGCCTTGGTGATGGTGGCCGAAAGCTGTCTGGAGCCGCTGCAAGAGATGGTGGCTCAGTGGGGCGGGCACATCGTCTACAACAAAACAGCTCAAGAGGCCAGTAAAGGCATCATGCTGGGGGAATTTACCTGGAACCACACCACCCTGCATTGCCGGAGCGTGGATCCCAGCCTTACTTATTTGCAGTCGCTCTTTCCTCCCGACCGGGAGCTCAAAACCCTAGAGCACATGATGAATCACTTTGGAGAGGAGGTGATGCTTCATCTGGAGTTTATTCGGGTCGCAGGTGTCGTGCGGGCGGCTGGACTGCAGATCGTCAGGTTTAGCACCGAAGACCGCCTCAATCAGATCATCCGCTATCACGAAGAGAATGACGTTTTTATCGCCAATCCCCACACCTTCATCATCGAAGATGGCGGTCGCCAACACATGGATCCGGCCCAGCTCACCTTCAAAGCCCAGACGGATCCCTATGGCTTGCTCAATCGCGGCAAGATGCGTACCCCTTTTGCTACTCAGGCTAGTTAAGTCTTATCGCTAGGGTCTATGTCCGTTGTGAGCTCAGTCGCGAGCCAGGCCATTAGTCGATGCCAGAGGGGATATCCGCCCAGGGATCTCTCCCTCTAGTCTTAATTGTGGTGTTAAATTAAATGTCTAATCACAGTTCTTTCCCCCGTTAGAGCCCGTCAGAGATAGAACGATTTCCCGTTAGAGACAGCACACCCTTAAGATCTCAAGTCTAATTGTGAGTGTTCCTGTAAAAAGCCCTACCCCAATCTCCTGCGGCAGATATTATCGTTGCAGATTGAGTGTAGGGTTCCATTACAGCCTAGGGTGCTCCTGTCTGGGAAAAAGCTATTGTGGTAGGGAATGATCAAACTGTGACCAGTCCGCCCAAGAGGGGATCCCAATGGCCAAATACGATTCACATCTCAAATGCTCATTTTGCGGCAAGTCCCAGGAGCAAGTCCGCAAACTGATCGCTGGGCCAGGGGTCTATATCTGCGACGAGTGTGTGGATCTGTGCAACGAAATTCTAGACGAAGAACTTTATGATGGCGGGGGTCGTCCGGCGGCAACTCCAGCTACCCCCCCTCGTAAAGAAACAGCAGCAGCTAAGAAGTCAGCAGGGCGGGCGCTACCAGCTCTGGGTGACCTGCCCAAGCCTCGCGAGATCTTGGGCTACCTGGATCAATATGTCATTGGTCAAGAACAGGCTAAGAAAGTCCTATCGGTAGCGGTCTATAACCATTACAAGCGCCTCAACGCCATCGCCAACAAATCAGCTGATGATGAGACTGAGATCCAGAAATCTAATATCCTGCTAATCGGCCCGACAGGATCCGGCAAGACCCTGTTGGCCGAAACGCTGGCCCGAATGCTGAAGGTGCCCTTTGCGGTAGCGGATGCCACCACTCTGACCGAAGCGGGCTATGTGGGCGAGGATGTGGAAAACATTCTCTTGCGGTTGTTGCAGGTGGCAGATCTGGATGTGGAAGAGGCTCAGCGGGGCATCATCTACATCGACGAAATTGATAAGGTGGCCCGCAAAAGCGAAAACCCGTCCATCACTCGTGATGTCTCAGGCGAAGGCGTTCAGCAAGCCCTGCTGAAGATGTTGGAGGGCACGATCGCTAATGTGCCACCTCAGGGAGGACGCAAGCATCCTTATCAGGATTGCATCCAGATTGATACTTCCAACATTCTGTTTATCTGTGGCGGCGCTTTTGTCGGCCTCGAAAAGGTGGTGGAGCAACGCACTGGCAAAAAGTCGATGGGCTTCATCAAGCCAGGGGAATCTACCCTGCCTCGTGAGCAACGCGCTGCCGATGCCTTGAAGGGGTTGGAGCCAGGAGATCTGGTCAAATACGGCATGATCCCCGAGTTTACGGGTCGGATCCCGGTGACCGCAGTGTTGGAGCCGCTCGATGAGCAGACCTTGGAGCTGATTTTGACCCAGCCCAAAAACGCCATCATCAAGCAGTACCAGAAATATCTGCAAATGGACGGAGTGGACCTGGAGTTTGAACCAGCAGCGGTCAAGGCCATCGCCCGTGAGGCGCAAAAGCGCAAAACTGGAGCACGGGCTTTGCGAGCCATTGTGGAGGAGTTGATGCTAGATGTGATGTACGAGGTGCCCTCCCGTAAGGACATCAAACATTGCACCATTACCCCCGAGATGGTGGAGCGCCGCTCGACCCATGAGCTGATCGTTCATCCCCACTCTCTGCCCAAGCCAGAATCTGCCTAGCTGATGCTATCCGGGATCCCTTCGTTACTCTCAAAGGCATGGCCTGATTGACTCTGGGATCCCGGTACTAACGTCTTCTATCCTCTGAAGACAGATGATGTTCATAATGGTTAGAACATCAGGTGGATTGAGGGATGGAACGGCAACGCAAAGGTCACAAAGGGCAAGAATTTGCAGTCATCGGGCTGGGACGCTTTGGCTCCAGTCTGGCGCTCACCCTAGTGGAGCGGGGCTTTAATGTGTTGGGCATTGACCGCAGTCGGGAGCTGATCCAGCGGTTTGCGGACGACATCACTCAGGTGGTGGCAATGGACTCTAGCGATGAAGATGCCCTGAGGGCGGTGGACATCCTGTCTTTTGATACCGTCGTGGTAGCCATTGGCAGCGAATTTGAGAGCAATCTGATGACAACGGTGGCTCTCAAAAGTCTGGGAGCAAGGAATGTGGTCTGCAAAGCCTCCACTGAGCGGCAACGGGATATCTTGCTCAAGGTGGGGGCTGACCGGGTGGTCTTGCCAGAGCAGGATGCGGGCCGACGGTTGGCGCAGGTGCTGACGGCTCCGGGGGTTTTGGATCAGTTGGAGCTAGAACCGGGCTACAGCATCACAGAATTGAAAGTGCCCAACACTCTGGTGGGACATACCCTCTCGGAGTCTGATCTGCGACGACGCTTTGGCATCACAGTCTTGGTGGTCAAGCATAAACAATCGCTGGTGGTCTCCCCTCCAGCTGACTACACGTTGGCGGCAGAAGATTTACTGGTGGTGCTAGGGGCAAATACCAACATCGGGCGGCTTAATGACCTGAACTGAGAGAAGGATGGGGTGCAGCCGATGAAGAAATAGTCATTCGACAGACAGCAAACCAGAGAAGATGGGATCCGGCTGTTAGGATGTCTAAGCCCTTCACCCGATGGATTGACCATGCAGCCCCGGCGCGTTGCCCGCGAATTAGCCCTATTGGGTCTCAATCAGCTTCCGGCCACCCCCAGCAAACTTCAAGAGAAGTCACTGGAGGATATTGTGTTGGCGGCAGTACGCGCCCTGACAGAAGAGGCTCAAGACACGTTGACCACAGCCGGAGATGAGGTGCGACGCAGCCATCGGCTTTTGCAAGGCAGCCTGATGAATCTGCCGCAAAGCCCATCGCCACACAACCTAGCCAACGAAGAGTTAGATCTCTCCGGCAATCCAGAACACAAAGATGACGGGGAAGATCGCTCTACAGAAACCCAGGTTGCCCTCCAGAAGGTGAACCAACTTCAGCAGCAGTTAAAACGCATCACCCGAGCTATTAGCACCGCCACCGATGCCCGTCTTATGCAGCAGGAACTGTTGGGATTTAGCGGGCAGGTCAAGACGCTGTTATCCCAAGCCAAAGATCAGTTTGAGCAGTTGGAACAGCGGTTGCAAACGGCTCGGCAGACCCTGACGGATTCCGTCAGCCTGTCGGAGAGTGCCATCAATCGGGTGGGCAGTGCCCTCACCTTGCCAGAGTTTTTGCGAACAGCCCAGACGGATCCTGTTCGAGCCTACGCGCTGGAGCTGTTGACCACTGTGCAACTGCATAAAACTCAGATCGATGAGCTGCTAGAAAAAACCTTGGTGGGCTGGCAACTCAATCGTCTGGCCCGCATTGACCGGGATATCTTGCGCATTGCGGTAGTGGAGCTCACCCTTTTGCGGTCAGTGCCTGATAAGGTGGCCATCAACGAAGCGGTGGAATTAGCCAAGCAATATGGATCCGATCAATCCCCCACTTTTATTAATGGGGTGCTGCGGCGGGTGGTCAACCAGGCGGATGCTTTTGATAGCTCAGAGCCGGTAGCCTCCGAGAGTGTCAGCCCTTTGGGATAGGGACAGCCCCAAAACGTGAGTCTGGGACTAGGATAAAGTCCAGTGGTGATCAGAGCCAGTTGCCGTCAAGGGAAGTGATTGCACATAATAAGCGGACAGAGGATTAAGTTAGTTCAAAGATTTGATCAGCTCCTGTTGCCTTCTTCCCTCCCCCCTATTGTGATTTTGAGGACTGTGTCGCCGTGGCTATTGAAACGCTGGCCAAACCTTCTGTTTCTCCCAAGTACATGCCCATGTATCGGGTGTTGCTCCATAACGACGACTTCAACAGCATGGAGCACGTGGTGGAGGTACTGATTCGGACGATCCCAGGGATGCAGCCCCCCCAAGCTGCCGACATCATGATGGAAGCCCATGTCAATGGCATGGCGGTGGTGATTGTGGTGCCACTGGAGCACGCTGAGTTTTATTCAGAACAACTGAAGTTGTACGGATTGTCCAGCACGATTGAGCCCGAGCGTTGACTCGTCCGACTGGGATCCCTTGGCACTGGCCACGCTCGTTGCCCTTGCCCCTACGGTTGGGCTGGTTCTTCGGTCTACTGCTGCTGGTGACGCTGCCCTTCGGGATCCTAGTCAGGGTGGTGACGGGATCCTTTGCTTTGGCGTGGGTGCCGCTTTATGGTGTACTGCTGTGGGGTATGGGCCGCTGGGCCGCCGAGACTCGACAACAGAGGGATCCCTGGGGCTACTACGGTCTAACGGGATCCCGGTTGTTCTGGCAAGAGCTGGGGCTGGCTTTTGGCCTGGGACTGGGGGGGCTATTCCTGTTGTTTGGCCTAGAAGGGATCCTGGGGTGGCTGAGCTGGCAGTCGGTGGCGAGTCTTGATATCTGGGTTGGGCTGCTGAATGGTTTGCTGGTGGGGCCAGCAGTGGCCTTGGTGGAGGAGCTCTTGTTTCGGGGCTGGTTGTTGCAGGAGTGGCAGATTGAGTGGGGCATGGCCAGCGCTGGCGGGGGCACGGCGGTGCTGTTTGCGGTGGCTCATTTTCTCAAGCCGCTAGAGGTAATCATCCAAACCTGGCCGCAGTTTTTGGGGTTGTTCCTGATGGGCTGGATTTTGGCCTATGGGCGGCAGGTGGGGCAGGGGCGTTTGGGGCTGGCCTTGGGATTACATGCGGGCTGGATTGCCGGCATTACCTGGGTCAACCATACCGATTGGATTCGCTATACCGACCGGGTGCCCACTTGGATCACCGGCATTGGTGGCAATCCCCTGGCAGGGGTGATGGGGATCCTGTTTTTGGGCCTGACAGCTGGGGTGTTGACCTGGATGAAGTCAAAACCCTTGAATCCCTGAGCATCACAGTTCTTCACAGGTCGCAGGACTCAGCAAAAAACCGTGATACGATGCGGCGGGCAAGGGTCATCAGCGACCTAACCTTTTCAGTAAAAGCAATCTTTTTATCACGTCATATCGCATCAGGAGAGGGCACCTTGAGCTTGAGAGTTGCAGTGGTGGGCGGGGGGCCTGCCGGATCATGCGCCGCCGAAGTGCTGGCCAAAGCTGGGATCGAAACCTATCTTTTTGAACGCAAGTTGGATAACGCCAAACCCTGTGGTGGCGCGATTCCCTTGTGCATGGTTTCGGAGTTTGATTTGCCGCCCGAGATCATCGACCGCAAGGTGCGCAAGATGAAAATGATCTCCCCCTCTAACTTTGAGGTGGATATCCAACTGGACAACGAGGATGAATACATCGGCATGTGCCGGCGTGAGATCCTGGATGGTTTTTTGCGGGATCGCGCCCATAAGTTAGGGGCCAATCTAATCAATGGCAAGGTGATGAAGATCGACCTACCCGCCAACAACACAGATCCTTATGTCCTGCACTATCACGAGTCCGCCAAGGCTCAGTCTAATGGCAATGGCTCTAGCAATGGATCCAGCAATGGCAAGGGATCCCAGCTCAAGGCTTTAGAAGTGGATCTGATCGTGGGAGCGGATGGCTTTCACTCGAAGGTGGCTGAGGCGATTGATGCCGGAGACTACAACTACGCCATGGCTTTTCAGGAGCGGATCCGCATCCCTGAAGACAAAATGGCCTACTACGAAGACCGGGCCGAGATGTATGTGGGGGATGATGTCTCCACCGACTTCTATGCCTGGGTATTCCCTAAGTCTGACCATGTGGCGGTGGGTACTGGCACGATGAAGGTGCATCAGGCGGATATCCAAAAGTTGCAAGACGGGATCCGGACACGGGCTGCCGAACGGATTCGGGGTGGTGAGCTGATCAAGGTGGAAGCACACCCGATTCCTGAACATCCCCGTCCCCGTCGCGTAGTAGGTCGGGCGGCTCTGGTGGGAGATGCTGCTGGCTATGTGACCAAATCCAGTGGTGAGGGCATCTACTTTGCTGCCAAATCGGGCCGGATGTGTGCCGAAGTGATCGTAGAAACCTCTAAGAATGGTGCTCGGATCCCAACGGAAAAAGATCTCAAGATTTATCTAAAGCGGTGGGATCGCAAGTACGGTATCACCTACAAAGTGCTGGATATCTTGCAGCGGGTGTTTTATAGCTCCAATGCAGCACGAGAAGCCTTTGTGGAGATGTGTGCTGATAAGGATGTCCAAAAGATGACCTTTGACAGCTACCTGTACAAGACCGTGGTGCCGATGAATCCTTGGACACAACTCAAGATCACTGCCAAGACTGTGGGTAGTCTGCTGCGAGGCAATGCCTTAGCGCCCTAATCACAAGTCAAAACCCAAGCCTAATCACCCAAAAGCGGATCCCTCATGCAGTAGAAGGGATCCGCTTTTGGTGTTTAATTCTGGTACTTTTGCTTCTACATGATGGGAATCAACTCAGGTTTTGACAACCCTATTCGTCATCTCCAATAATCTCAGGCTCGGTCAGCTCATCTGACATCTCGATGACGGCGCGGCGGATGGGTTTCATCCAGCCCTCTTCCATATCATCCATGTCTTCGGAACGGCGACGCTTGGCCCGGTTGGCCACCTGAACGGTGATGCGATAGCGATTGTTGGCGGCGCTGATCAAAGATTCGGCTCGCTGAGCCAGCTCATTATGATCAATCGCTAAGAATTTGCCTCGATGTGCTGCCATAAAACCTTCGGGATCCTGGGTGGTGTACTACTTTAGCATTTTGGTAAAGGGATCCAGCAGCACCTGCCCCAACGGGATCCCCGAGCTTAGCCGGGAGGACCCCATCTTAGCCGGGAGAATCCCATTGGGATTGACTGCGTTACTCTGCTGGGGCAGCAGGAGCCTGAGTGGTCAGCAGGATATCCAGACCAATGTGGGTATCATCAGCCTCGTAAGCAGAGATACCCAATCCACCCAAGCTGCGTAGCATGGTCAGGGTCTCTTCATCAATATCTGCCATGCCTAGCATCTCAGGGGGCACCAGTTGCTCGACAGTGGCTACAATTCCTGCCAGATTGAGCATAAAGTAACCCGCATTGTCACCCGGTAAACCTTCGTAGACCGCCTGCAATGTACCTGCCTCTACCAGGCTGGGATCCGCTCCAAATAGGGCTTGCAATCCGGTACTGCTGGTCAACAAGACGGTGTCATCCTGCCACGCCCGCACCAACATGGGCTGACCCAAGAAGGGATCCCCCCAGATCACCTGACCGGCGCTCTCGCTAACTCGGACACCATACTCGGTGGCCAACTCATCCAAAACTGCAAAAGTGTTTTCGGCGGTTTCTCGATCGCTGGTCTCAATGGCAATCAGAGCACCCATATTGTAGGCAAAGGGATTGGTCGCCTCAGCATCAGGCAGCACCACCACACCCATCTCACCATCCATCCAGCCCAGGATGTCTTCGTCGAGATCAAGTCCCGTTTCGGCTAAGACCTCGGCTCGGATCTCATTGAGGATCTCTTCAAATTCGGGATCCATCTTTTGGGCACTGGCCAAGGACTGTTCCCAGGAGGAGCCAATTCCGCTGGAGGTGATCACCATTAGGGCGGTGGAGGGCAGTTGTTTGATCAGCTCTCCTGCCGCTAATTCCACATCATCAAGGGGCAGCTGTTCAGGATCGACATCGATCATCATCTGCATCCGCACATTCTGCTGCTCCCAGCCGACGGACACGATAATGGAACGCATCGCCTCTAGGGTGGCCAGGCTCTCGGGGGGTAGCACGGGACTGGGCATCCCATCTACCTCTGCAAGGGTGGCTAAGAACTCTTCATCTGCATAAAAGGACGGGTTGATATAGGCCCAGAGCAAGGGATCCCCTTGGTTGGCCAGATCGAGGGTTGTCTGAAAGGTGTCGACAGTGGAGATGCCATTGCCGTTTTGGTAGACCGCCAGAGCCTGCTCCATCACCCCCATATCGTTGGCAAATACCACAAACTGATCGTCAATCTCGGCGGTGATCAGCCCCTCTCCGATAGCAGCATCGGTCTGGACAGTCAGGGTAATGCCATCGGTGGTGGAGCTCTCAAACACGGCTCCATCCGCCTCTAGCTCACTCCAGGCCCGTTGCACAAAGGCAGAAGATAGGGCGGGATCCGAGGTGGTGGTGGCGACGATGAAGCCTGGGGTTTCCACATCAGGGTCAGGATCCACATCGAGGCTAAAGATCCCGAAGGTGAGTTGTTCGCCCATCCAGGCGGCTACCTCGTCTTCAAAGTTGATGCCGGTCATGTCAAACATTTCGGCGTAGGTCTCATCCAAGGCTTCTCTCAAATCAGCTTGGAAAAGTTCAGGGGCCCGCTCTACATACTTTTCGGGGTTGGCGGTAATGCTAAAGAACATCGGCACATCTGCTGGCAGCAGGGCTAGTTCAGCAATGTGTTCTTCGGGCGCTGGATCGCCGCCGGGGATGAGATCGCCGACCTGTTGCCCGAATTGTTGACAGCCAGCCAAGAATGCAGTGCCGGTTAGCGTAGCCAACACGGCCACGGACGAGCGAGAGGTGAGAGTAGCCATAGACACAACCCCTATTGAATAGACACGTATAGCATAACGAACCCAATAGATCCCTGCTGTGATTCTGATCAGTTTGCTTTAGGTTTCTAGTCCTTGAAGAGGGATCCCAATCAGACTAAGTAAAAAGACCCAGACAGGCAACTGCTTGCGATATACTGCCATCAGCCATTCTTGAGGGAACAAGTCACTGCCAGGAATGCTGTGCTGAACTCGATCATTTATTTCCTCTTTTACTCTGCTAACTGATTTTATTCTGCTAACTGATTAAGATCACCTATTAAGGTGAGGTTGATGGCCAATTTCAGGCTTCCTATAGACAGGGATTTAAGCCTAAAATCATCGATATCCCAGAGTGTTTAATGTGCCGAGATCAAAAAGAGCCTGAAGCTACACAATTCAATTCCTCATTGGCTTTTAGTGATAAGTCCTCTATGGACAGTTTTGTTGAAGAACTGCCAGTAAAGTGAGCAAAATTTCAGTAAGTACCTCCAGCTTTGTCTTTTCTGTCCCTGCTATTGCCATTAGAAGACTAGATTTTCAATTTTTTAAGTGCCTTGTCATTGTCTCCTGTATTCTTGATTACCTAATCAAAGTCCGCTAGCCAAAACGAAAGTGTGAGGAAAATTCAATGCAGATTTTGATGGTGGAAGAAAATCCTCATCTACGCTCGCTATTGGCCTGGCAATTGCAGCAGGCAGGGTATGGGGTCGAGGCGACCGATACGCTTCGACAAGCCAAAGCACTATTGCAACAACAACCCAGCCAGCTCTTGATTCTTGATGCAGATAGCTCCCAAAGAGCTAGCCTTCAGTTTTGTAGTTGGGCCCACTGCCACTTCGATCTGTTGATTTTGTTGCTATCCAGCCAGACCAGCGAAACGGATATTGTCGATGGCTTGGCGGCTGGAGCCGATGACTACATGACCAAGCCTCTGAGTATGCAGTTGTTTGGGGCGCGGGTGGCTTCCCTCAGTCGGCGGATCCAGCGACGGATCCCCCCCACTTGCCTGCAGTTTGGCGACTTGACCATCGATCTGGTGCAGCGGCGGGTGACTATTCGGGGCGGTGCAGTGGAATTGACCCCTCAAGAATTTAGCTTGCTGTTGGTGTTGGTGCAGGCCGATGGTGGCGCTTTGTCGCGAGGGGAGCTGTTGCAGCGGGCTTGGCCTGAGGCCACTGATAACCCCCGCACCGTGGATACCCACGTGCTATCCCTGCGCAAGAAGATTGAAGTGGATCCCCACCAGCCGATGTATATCCAGACGGTACGCAGTGTGGGCTATTGCTTCGATCCCACCTCCCGTGTCCCTGCCTCTGGGATAAAGTCTCTCGTCCAAACTGGTTCTATTCCCCCTGCTGCCGCTCATCGTTCCGAAGGGATCCCAGAGACATCCACCCCTATATCCGCTCGTCGTAGCCAGTCCATAGCTGAGGGATCCCCGGTGATTTCAGCATCCCATCGCCGTCCCAGCCATGCCACTTCTGCCAAGGGGCGGTCGGGGTTGATGGCAGGATCAACGAACTCCGGATCGAGCCTACCCCCAGCCCGGACTCAGCCCATCCGTACCCCCTCTATGAACGCAACGCCGCTGCGATCACACCAGGAACCTTGAGCCAGGAGGGATCCGCCTCCATGAACGTCAACTGTTTTGCCAAGCGGTGCAGTGTCCGATGGCCCGCAAACCAAGGCGGGGTGGCTGCCATCCGAAACGGTACCCAAGCCACCGACTTTTCGGGATGGTCAAACAGATAGCAGTTGAGGGCTGTCCCTTGCCCTGACTGAATATCGGTGAGGGAATGGCCGGGAAAGGCACCCCATGTGGTAACCATCAGCCCATAGAGCAGAGCCGACCAGCCATTGATGGCGACTGAGCCGTAGCGCAGATTGGCAATGGCCTGATCCAGCTCCGCTTTCACCGTCTTCTCGGTGGCGGGGTCGATCATGATCATGCAGGACAGGGATCCCCAGACCTGTTCATTGACAAAGGGCACCACCTGCGACAGGAACTCAGCAGAATCCGACACCTGAAGGCTGGTTTCCGCCAAGATGCCGCAAAAAGCTTCCGTTTGCAGAGCATAGGGATCCTGAGTGGGATCCACGTCTGGGATCAGCGTCCAGGGCACCACATCCAGTCCCGTCTGTCCCAAGACCTCTGCCTGTGGATAGTGATCCAAAAAGCCCTGGTAGCGATGCTGAGCACCAGGATAATAGGCCCGACGAGGTGGGATCGAGGCCATCTCCTGTCGCAGCTTGGTCAAAAAGGCTTCTCGTTGTGGCCAGTTCCGTGCCGTCACCACCAGCTTGGCCGCATTGCAATTGAAGCTGGCGTTGTTGGCCACCATGCTGGCCAGTTGGCGGGCTTGATAGGTCAGATCCGCCTCTGACCAGTGTCCTGGCACCACCAAAACAGGGGTGACACAGCCCAGCTCTGAGGTGATCGGCTTGGTCAACAGTGGGATCCCACTGGCCTTACGGTCTGCCTGCTCGCTCGGGGATCCCCAAACGATGGCATCGTGGGTGTGATGGGATCCAGTGATGTGGATGGCATCCACCAACTTATGCTGGCAGAGATAGGAGCCCGTCTCTGCTCCCCCCTGTGCCAAGGCCAAGAAACCTGCCTCCCGCAGTGGTTTGAGGGCACTCTCAAAAATAGGCCGCAGATAGCTATTGACCGGATTGAGCTTGAGCAGCACAACACTACCCTTGACATAGAGCTGATAGAGGGCATCAGAAGGGCCGATGGAGGAGACATTACCTGCTCCCAAAACAAGGGTTAGGGATCCCGAGGGTGGCTCGGCTGTCTCAGACTTTTGCCGATAAAAGCTTCCCTGCGAGGCCGGTTGGCCTGGTTCGATCCAGACTTGGGCGCGGATCCCTGGCCACAAAACTCGATCCATCCGTGTGGATGGAAAGACATCCGCCACCTGTTGCCCATTGGGTCGGGTCGAGAGATGGGGGGGAATCGGCTGTCCCTGCTGGGCCAGAGCTTGATCTAGAAGGCGCAAATGACGACAGAGGGACATCGGGCCGGTCAGCCACTCCTCCCCCGCCAGCGGACTCTGGGGATCAACCCCCTTGGCAGCACAACCTGCCGCCACCCAGTCCTCAGCCACCGCCACCGTGGCCTGTAAGCATTCCTGTAAGAGGGCCCGCCGTGACTCGATCCCCAACTGAGCCCAGATGGGCTTGTGGCAGGCCAGTCGCTCCAGCCGCTGCTCTAGAGAACTGGAGGGAGTGGCTATTTCTGCCAATTGAACCATGGGATCCCGCTCCTCATATATCGGCGCTAACAACCCTAACTCAGAGGGGCAAGCTATCCAGTGGGGGCATCCGCACTATCTTTCCGGACCATCACCAGTGAACCCTACCCTCACCCTCTCTTGGTATCAAATTTGGCATCAAACTTGGTATCAAGCGTTGGATAGAATTGCCTTAGTCTAGTTCTGGGCACAGCCTAGACTCTGGACTGCCTCCCCTAGGATCCCATGCCCAAAGCTGACCTTCCCCTCAACGAGATCCAAAGATTAGCCACCCTGCGGGACTATCGCATCTTGGATACCCCGGAAGAGCAGGGCTTTGATGAGCTGGTGCGGCTGGCGGCCTATGTCTGCAATACCCCCATTGCTTTGGTCAGTCTCATCGACAGTGATCGGCAGTGGTTTAAGGCTAAGGTGGGGATGAAGCCTCAAGAAACCCATCGAGATCAAGCCTTTTGCGCCCATGCCATCCTGGAACCCCAGCACCCCCTGATTGTTAGCGATGCCAGTCAGGATCCCCGTTTTGCCGATAACCCGTTGGTGATAGAGGATCCCAAAATTCGCTTTTATGCCGGGATCCCATTGGTGTCACCGGAGGGATATGGCCTAGGCACCCTCTGTGTGATTGACCATCAGCCCCGTAATCTCACCCCTGAGCAAGTACAGCAGCTAGAGGCTTTGGCCCATCAGGTGGTGGCCCAGCTGGAATTGCGCCGCAATCTCAATCGCTTAGCCCATCATCCCCTCAACCTGGGATCCCAGCGACAAGATTCCTCCCCTGTGACTGCCCCGCAGCGATTGTTTCGCTCTCTGTCTTTGGGGTTTGGGGTGGCGGCTGTGGCGGTGATGGGGTTGGGCTGGTGGACATACCAAAGTGATCAGCAGTTTTTGCAAGCCAACCAAGCTGCTGCCGAATCCCAAGTCCTGATCCTAGAAGGGCAAGAGTTAGTGGCTCAATTTAGGTCAGCGGCAGTCAACCAACGCACCTATGTCCTGACTGAAGATAGCCGCTATTTGGACAGCTATGAGCAGGGGCGCAGCCGTTTGCGCAGTCAAATCGAGACTCTGTTGGACTTAACGGCCCAGAGCCCTGACCAGCAGGCTAAGGTGATGGACGTACAATCTTTGTTAGAACGGGCCATCGACCGTTGGGATAGCGGGATTCTGGTCTGGCAGCAGGAGGGGCTAACTGCTCTGCAAGATTTTCTCCAGGATCCCATTGCCTTTCGGTTATCCTCAGACGTTGATCGGCTGATCCAAGACTTGCTCAATACCGAGACGCAGCGCTGGCAAGAGGAAACTGCAGCAGGCTTGGACTTACACAATGTCTCCAAACGGATGCAGCTGGTCACCCTCGGCTTAGGGCTGGTGTTGCTGGCTTTTATCTACGGGATCCTGAGGCGACAGCTCACCTCTCAGGCCCATACCGAGAAGGTGCTTCTCCAAGAGCGAGACTTTACAACCTCTGTGATCGACTCTGCCGGAGCTTTGGTTTGGGTGTTAGATGCCAACTATCAGATCTGCAGTTTTAATCAGGCGGCCCAGCGTTTGACGGGCTTTGCATTAGCGGAGATTCAGGGTAAAACCATCTGGAAAACTGGCCTATTCTTTGATGAGGATATTGACAAGACCCAAGCGGTGATCGCCCAAGTGGCCAAAACTCTGCATGGTAATCTGCAAACCTATTGGCGCACCAAACACGGGGCGCGGCGGCTGATCGATTGGACCTTGAGCGGTCTTGTCAGCTCCACGGGATCCCTGGACTTTGTGGTAGGTACCGGCACCGATATTACCGAACGAACCCTCTCCGAAAAAGCCCTGCGGGATAGTGAAGAACGCTATCGGGATCTGTTTGAGAATGCCAATGATCTGATCCAATCGGTAGGGGCGGATGGTCGCTTTATCTATGTCAATCGCAAGTGGCAGCAGGTGATGGGATATACCGAGGTGGAGGCCCGTCAGCTCCACTTCTTGGATACGTTGGATCCTTCATTTCAACTCATCTGCCAAGAGAAATTCGAGGGACTCAAGGCTGGGAAAACATCTGCCTTGATCGAGACCCAGTTCTGTACCCGCTCGGGGGAGAAGATTTGGGTGGAGGGCAACCTCAGCAGTCGGTTTGAGGAGGGCCACTTCTATTCCACCCGAGGGATCTTTCGGGACATCACCCAGTCCAAACTGGCGGCTCAGGAGTTAGAGCTACAACATTACCGCAGCAAGTTGATCGGTGAACTGAGCCTCAAGATCCGAGAATCACTCCAATTGGACGAGATCTTAGCAACGGCAGTTACCACCGTCCAAGAGATTTTACAGGTGGATCGGGTCTTGATCTATCAGTTTCAAGATCCCGCTCAGAAGCCATCTACCTCTGACCTGCTAGATCCGCCTCAAGCCCTGATGCCGCGAACCGGCATGGTATTGACCGAAAAAGTGGCGGGATCCTGGCCATCTCTGTTGAATGACGCCCTTGAAAATCTCGTCTTTATCCCCAATCGCTGCGAGTTATACCAGCAGGAGGGCTGGATTCTGGCTATTAAGGACACCGACAACCTGCCCCCGGATCAGGCCAGCCAGTTTCAGTCTCAGCATATTAAAGCCAGTCTAGTGGTGCCAATTCTGTTGGGGCAGCAGGCTTGGGGCTTATTGATGGTGCATCAGTGCGACCGTGCTCGCCATTGGAAAGACTTTGAAATCGATCTGTTGGTGCAATTGACCAACCAACTGGGCGTCGCCTTATCCCAGGCTCAGCTGTTGACCCAAGCGGTACAACACAACCAGGAACTGGATCAGGCGCGGCGACAGGCCATCCAAGCCTCACAGGCCAAGAGCGTTTTTTTGGCCACCATGAGTCACGAGATTCGCACCCCCATGAATGCGGTGTTAGGGATGACGGGATTGCTGTTAGATACCCCCCTCAATGCTGAACAGCGCGAGTTTGTGGAGACGGTGCGGGTGAGCGGGGATGCCCTGCTGGACTTGATCAACGAGATCCTCGACTTCTCTAAGTTGGAAGCAGGTGAGATGCAGCTGGAGGAATTGGACTTTGACCTGCGTGCTTGTCTAGAAGGAATCGGGGATCTGTTTGCCGCCAGTGCTCATGCCAAACAACTGGAATTGGGAATCTTGATCCACCCCAAAGTGCCCCGCTACCTGAAGGGGGATGTGGCCCGCCTGCGGCAGATCTTGAGCAACCTGGTCAGCAATGCCATCAAATTTACCGCCAAAGGTGAGGTGGTACTGTCGGCCAATCTGGTGGCAGAAACCCCCGACCAGGCGGAGATCCAACTGGCGGTGCGGGATACAGGTATTGGGATCCCGGTTCAACAGCAATCTCGCCTCTTTCAACCCTTTTCGCAGGTGGATGCCTCCACCACTCGGCGCTATGGTGGCACAGGCTTGGGCTTGGCCATCTCGAAACAATTGACCGAGCTGATGGGAGGAACCATTCGACTAGAAAGTGAGGTGGGCAAAGGCAGCCGTTTTTTGATGCAGGTGACCCTGCTCAAGCAACACCACCCCCAGAGCCTCACTCGCCCAGAACGCTGGCTTGATCTGAGGGGCCAACGACTGTTGGTGGTGGATGATAACAAGACCAATCGCAAGATCCTCCGCTATCAGGCCTCGGGCTGGGGCATGGTGGTGGCCGAAGCGGCGGATGCCATGGATGCCATGTCTCAGTTGCGACAGGCCTATCTTGACGGGATCCCTTACCAGATCGCCGTGCTGGATATGCAGATGCCCACAATTGACGGACTGGCTCTGGGGCAGTTGATCAAAACAGATCCAGAATTAGGGGCAGTACCCTTGGTGATGATGACCTCAATCGGGTTAGCGGAGGTGGCCAACCGCGCCCGTGAGATTGGTTTTGCCACCTGTATGACCAAGCCGGTGAAGCAGGAACGGCTGCGAGAAGCTTTGGTGGCGGCTTTGAATCAAGCAGCAGGGTCTGCCTCTACTCCTGCCGATTCCTTGAATTCTTCAGGGCGGGTTTCTGCAGCAGGTCACTTTGCTCGCCTTCATCAGGGGGGAGCAGCGGCTGTTGATCCGTCGGTTTCATCCTTCGTGCCGCTGAGAATCCTGCTGGCGGAGGATAACCCGGTCAACCAAAAATTAGCCCTGCACCAACTGAAACGATTGGGCCATACCGCCGATGTGGTAGATAACGGACGGGCGGTGCTGGAGCAGCTGCAAAAGGCAGACTATGACCTGATTTTAATGGATTGCCAGATGCCTGAGATGGATGGCTACGAGGCCACCCGGTGTCTCAAGCAACAGCAGAAATCTCAACAAGGAGCTGGCCCCATTGTGGTGGCGATGACCGCCAATGCCTTTGAGGAAGATAAGGATCTATGCTTGGCCAGCGGTATGGACGACTATCTGAGTAAGCCCGTCTCGCTCGAAACTCTCAAGGCCACCCTGGATCGCTGGAGTGCCCATATCCAGAATTTAGTTCAGCGGACTGTAACAAAGACTAGGCAGACCCAAGTCACTAACCCCGCTCTAAAGAGACGGGGCTTGTCGGAAGCCAAAGCCAATGGTGGAGGGCAAGCGCAAGTAGGACTAGACAACGGCTGAAAAGCCAATACGAGCTATCTGAAGGTGGCACTTCAAAAGACGTTGCGGACGCCTCTCTAATCTGCATCCTCTCTGATAGCCGTAGTCGAAGAGAAATATACAGTTAGGCTTATCGCCAACCTTAAATCATGCAGTACGTTCCCGTTATCGATTCAAATCAACGCCCATTGATGCCAACTACGCCCAATCGGGCAGAACGTTGGGTTAAGTCCGGGAAAGCTACCCCGTTCTTCCGCAAGGGTATATTCTGTGTTCGGCTTAACGTTGAGCCATCCAGTCGGGCTACTCAGCCTGTCGCAGTTGGCATAGACCCAGGGTCAAAACGAGAAGGCTTTACGGTCAAGTCTCAGGCTCACACCTACATCAATCAGCAGTTTCACGCCGTTGATTGGGTGAAGGATGCAGAAGAGGCAAGTACGAATGCTAGGCGGACTAGACGCAATCGCAAGACTCCGTATCGCGCCAATAGAAAGAACCGAAAGCGTGGTGGCTTACCGCCCAGCACCAAGGCTCGGTGGCAATTCAAGATTCGGGTCGTTAAGGTCTACGCCGCTATCTTTCCAATTTCTCATATCGGGATTGAAGATATCAAGGCCGGGACTAAAAAAGGGTGCAAGACCTGGAATACATCGTTTAGTCCCTTGGAAGTGGGCAAGCATTGGTGTTACTCCGAGTTGCGGCAGATAGCTGATCTGACTGTCTTTGATGGTTATAAAGACACTTACCTGACTCGTCAAGAGCTGGGTCTTAAGAAGTCAAAAAGCAAACTGTCTAAAGATTTCAGCGCTCATTGCGTTGATTCGTGGGTGCTGGCTTACCTATTGGTCGGCGGTGAACCTGCGCCCGATAACACCGTGGTTATGGAATGCAAGCCGATCAGACTGCATCGCCGACAGCTTCATGTTTTCAATCCCGGTGCAAATGGGTATCGTCGACCCTACGGCGGCTCTTTGTCCCAAGGGCTAAAGCGTGGGGGCATTGTTAAGCACCCAAAATTTGGGTTCTGCTATGTCGGCGGCGAAGACATCAAAAAAGAACGGATTTCGCTGCACAACATTGGCTCAGGTAAGCGCCTAACTCAAAGTGCAAAACCAGTCGATTGCAAGTTCCTTGCCTATAACTCTTGGCGAACTGTTGCATGCGGTTGAAACCGCACGAGTCGTTTTTCCTCCCCGGACTAAAGTCACGGGGTTTCCAAACTACCGAGGTATCCGCATGAAGGACCTGTTAGAGAGTGACATCTTCTCAGACCTCCCACCGATTCCCCCCCCCGCTCTGATCAACTGGGAACGATTGCGCGAGATTGCCGGAACGGATCCCACCTTTCCGCGTGAGCTGGTGCAAGCCTTTGTGGATAATGGCAGGGAGCAGTTGGCTCATTTGCATCAAGCTCTGGAAGATCATGATCTGCCTCAGCTGGCGGCTTTAGCCCACGGATTGGGGGGATCCGGCAGCAATGTTGGTTCTGAAGCCTTTGAGGGGGTGGCCCAAGCTTTGGAGGGGTTGGCACATTCCGATCGGACGGAGCCAGCTCCCGCCACTTTGGAGCGGATGCCTGCGATCCAGGATGCTCTCATGACCCAAGCGGGATCCCTGGTGAATGAGATGAAATCCATGCTGCACATGATTGAGCAAGAGTTGCGCTCCAAGGATAGCTAGTACTCTTTGGCAGGGCTCTATCTACCCTTGGGCAGCTTAGACAAGGGACTTAAGCCCCCTTGTTAGTATTTACGCCGCTGAGTATGGGCTCACTGTGGTACCAGGCTTGGCCATCTATCCTCTTTTTATCCTCAGGATCCCCCAGCACAGGGCCAACACACGCTAGGATTCTGACCATAGTCTGGTTGTAGTCAGCATGAATACTGGTATCAAGAGCAATCTATTATTAGCCGCCTCCTGCATCTCGGCGATTGCGGCGGTGGGCAGCGCCTTTGAACTGTCTTCGGGTCAACCAGATCTGGGGGTGGGTCTCACGGCTGGGATCCTGGTGGGGGCGGTTCCCCTGACGGTCTGGATGTTTATGTCAGCGGTGGGGGCAGCGCGGGCTCAACAGAAAAAATAACCCCGATCAATACAGTCCTCGCCAATCCCACCCCAAGATGACGCGATATCCCATCCTTCCTCGTCCTCTCAGCTCCTAAAGTTGGGAGGGATCCCGAGGACTTATCATCATGGGCGATGTCAGCCGTTCGATCAGCTTTGCCTTCATCACTCCCAGCCAGAGGCGGTTGACCTTAATCTGTTTTGGCTTCTGGGTAGGCAGTTTCCTGACGATGCCAACTGGCCTAACCTATGCCCAGACAGGGGCCGGTCAGATGGAATCTGACGCGGGTATTCAGGTGGAACGGTTGCAAATCCCCAACAATCCAGATCCCATTCCGGTCTGGGTGCTGCGGATCCCGGTGTCGGCACGGCAGGAGTTGGCCCTGCGACCGATTTGGCCGGATCCCAGCAGTTTGATGGGAACGGCTGAGTTAGAGCAGATGGCAGCTCAGCAGGGGACGGTAGCGGCTATCAATGCAGGTTTTTTTAATCGCAATACACGCCAGCCCATCGGAGCCCTCCGGCTAGACGGGCGGTGGATGTCTAATCCTATTTTGGGTCGGGGGGTGATGGCTTGGGATGATGCGGGCACGGTGCAGTTTGGCCGGGTGCGCTTTGAGGCGGCGATCACCACCCAGATTGGCGACAGGATCCCAGTGGTGGGTCTCAATACTGCCTATATCCTGCCGGGATTGAGCCAAGTCACCCCAGACTGGGGCTTGACCTATACCACTCAGACCGATGACGAAACCTTGATCACCATCCAGGCTGACCGGGTAATCGCCATTCAGACAGCCGCCGCAGCGGGCAGTTTGACCCTCGGGATCCCGGTGGATGGCTACCTGTTGGCCGCTCGCGAACTGGATGGGCAGCTGCAAGCCCAAAAACTGCTGGTGGGGGATCAACTCTGGTTGGTCTGGAGTCTGGATTCACCTGAATTAGCGGCTTTACCCCACATGGTCGGGGCGGGGCCTCTCTTGATTCAGGATGGGGCGATTGTGCTGGATGCTGAGCTGGAGAGGTTTCAACCCAGTTTCATCACCCAACGAGCCGCCCGCAGCGCCATTGGCCTGACAGCCGAGGGATCCCTGTTGTGGGTGGTGGCGGGCCAAGCCCAAGAATCCACGGGCCTGACCTTGGCTGAGACGGCGGCTTTGATGCAGCAGTTGGGATCCGTGCAGGCCCTCAACCTAGATGGGGGCAATTCTTCCACCTTGGTTTGGCAGGGGCAAGCGCTCAATCTATCGGATCCCAGCCCAGGGGATGAGTCTGGGACAAGCCCGCCTAGCCCGTGGCGACCCCGAGTCCACAATGGGATTGGATTATTTCGCTAAACCGGAACCTCAATATTCGAGACGATATCCAGAATCACGGCTTCTGCTTCACGACGACTGGCCGGGGATCCCTCGCTGCCGGTGGCCAAGGAGATGCGATGAGCCAATACCGGCACAAACAAAGCCAACAGATCATCAGGGATGCAATAGTCTCGCCCACACACCAGTGCATAGGCTCTTGTCGCTCGTGCTAAAGCCAGTGCTCCTCGGGTGGAAACCCCTGCCCGCAACAGGCTGGACTGGCGTGTAGCGGTCACCACCTGGAGCAGATAGTCTGCCAGCGAGTCCTCTAGCTTGATCTGATCCACCACAAATTGGATCCCGCGCAGCTCCGTTAGAGATAGAACGGGCTGCAACGATTCCACTGGCTCCCCACTCTGCCGCTTGATCAACAGCGACCGTTCCACCATCTCGGCTGGATAGCCAATCGACAACCGCAGCAAAAATCGATCCAGCTGGCTTTCGGGCAAAGGATAGGTGCCGTGATACTCCAGCGGATTTTGAGTGGCCAGGACAATAAACGGATCCGGCAAGGGATGGGTGGTGTCATCCACCGAGACTTGCTTTTCGGCCATAGCCTCTAGCAGGGCACTTTGGGTGCGCGGGGATGTGCGGTTGATCTCATCCGCTAGCACCACATGGGCAAAGATCGGCCCAGGCCGAAAGATAAAGACCCCCTGGTCTTTATCAAATAG
>JBHJNR010000346.1:0-4823 GCA_050330615.1 Cyanophyceae cyanobacterium | reverse complement strand
TTAGTCCAGTATGCCCTGTTTAGGGGTATCTAACCCAACTAGAGAAGAGGCTCAAGTAAGTGTAAACACTATTAAATCGCAAAGTATATAACTACATCATTACGCAAAAAAGGATCTTTGGAAGGAATAAAGCGAAACCGTCGCCGCTGCATACTGATAGCCACCTTGAGACTCTACGGGAGATCTGATGTCGTTAGGTCAATTTTGTCACCTTTGAAGTTGAAGTAACATCCTCCTTGTCGAAGAGAGGATTAGTCTTTTGCTAACCCAAGGACTAGCCTTTTGCTAACCCAAGGACTAGTCTTTTCAGTGTTTATTTTTAGTTATGGAGTTATTCAGACTGAGAAAAAAATAGTGTTTACACTTACAAATGCTGCTTGAATCATTGGGTTGGATACCCCTAAACAGGGCATACTGGACTAATAAGGGATCCCAGAGCTTGTATCAGCAATGCCGTCATTAGGCCGATGTCTAGGTACAGGTCGGGTTATTAAGGGCCGCAAAGGCAGCTCCTCCGTACTCTTTGATTGATCAAGGCATTAATCAAGTCAGTGTTAGTTCTGTTTGTTGTTCATCTGGCTTCAGGCCACCCGCCCATGTGGTTCTTCCGCTCTCAGATTCCCTTATTGCCACGACTGATGATGTTGTCTTTGGCAGCAGGAAGCATCACGGTTGTCGCCCCTCTCGCCCTGCAAAGCTTGGCCAACTGGCAGATGGAGGGCAAATCTCAGCAAATCGCCATCGAAAGGCTGGAGCGTACCCAACGGGTGATGAGCCTGTTGCAACAACCGCTGGAGTCCCATGTGCTGGACTATGCCACATGGACAGATATGGCAGAGTTTGCCGCCAACCCAGATCCCGACTGGGCCGATGCCAATTTGGGGCCATGGCTAGAACCCGCCCAGGGCATTGAGGTGATTGTGGTGCTGGGGCCAAATGGGGATCCCGTCTATACCTTTACAGGCGAAGGGATCCCCGCCTTGGATCCGAAAGAGTTGGCCCAGTGGAGTGCGTTTTATGATCAAACTGGCACCCTTTATCCCTCCCGTACCGCCGTTTGGCAGCGTCAGGAGGCTCTCTACTTTATTTCGGTGGTGGGCATCGCCCGTACCGACGATCTACGCCGACAAGAGAGCCGACAAGGACTCTATCTAGCGGCCTATCGTCTCGATATCAGTTGGCTTAATCAATTGCAGCAGCTCACCCTGGAAGACTATCTACTTTGGGATCAACAGGCCCAACTGTTGATGACCACCCTAGCTGATGATGATCACATCACCGCCCATACTGAGGAAGATAGCCCTGAACAGTTTTTGACTCAACTGCAAAGCAACCATCGGCTTGACCTGGTGAGCTATTTACAGTCTGATTTTGGTCAGTTTAGTCGCTATAGCTTTTTGCCGGAGGATCGCTATGCGGGCTATTTGCCCCTGCGAACAGTAGATAACCAGTTGGTGGGGCTGCTCCAGATTCACTTTTCCCTACCCTCATGGTTTTTTGTCCCTTTTAGCCTCAGTTGGCTGTGGCGATTGGCCGGAATGGCTGGGCTGGGTTTGTTTGGACTGAGTACCTGGCTTTTGGCACGCTGGGTCTTGGCCCCTGTCCAGACCATGCGGACAGCAGCCTTGAAATTTTCTAAAACCTATAGCCCTACCCAGCCCCAAACGTGGGACTGTCAGCTGCCCCCTGGCGATGCGATGGGGGATCTCTGCGCGGTGTTTGGGGATCTGGTGGATACGCTGCAACACCAAATGCGGCTGGAGCAGTGTGTCAGCCAAGTGCTCAGCATCGCCAATCAACCCAACACATCTGTCTGGGATCCCATTGGCAAGACCATTCAATCTCGCCTGGAGCTAGAGCAGGTGTTGCTGTTGGAGCAGGATCAGCACCATGAGGAACAATGGCGAGTGTTGTTTGGGCCAGAGGAGCGAGCGCGTTGGCTGTTGCAACAGGAGCTAGTGCACTTTTTTCCGGGATGGCTCCAGATCCTAGAGGGGGAGATTGTCACCGATGGATCTCGGTTGGGGCTGCCCCTATGGCTGGACGATCAAGTGCGAGGCTGCCTGATCTTGACCAAGCCTCTCTTGGCTAAGCCTCAGCCTACCTCCTGGTCAAGTGCCGAACTGCACTGGCTGGAGCATTTGAGCGAGCAGATCTCCGCCACCCTAGAGCGCCAACACCTATTGCTCCGTACCCAAGAGCAATCCCAGCAACTGCTGCTCTATAACCAGACCCTGGAGGACTGGATATCGGCTCTGGCCCACGATCTGCGCAATCCCCTGTTTGCCCAACAGGTCTCTCTCAGCACCATGAATGAATGGTTGCAGGGGGATGTGGTGGCTCAGCAGAGCAAACTTCAGCAGGCCAGCCAGAATTGCCTCAGCATTAACACCACCATGCTGAACCTGATTGATAATCTGCTCAATATCGCCCGCTATCGGGCTGGTCATAAACATCTCTACCCCGAACCTATCAACTGGGTGGAGATGCTGGCTCAAACTCGGCAGGTGATGGAGCCGATGCTGGCAGACAAGAGCCTGCAATGGCAGGTTAGGCTCGAGACCAATTTACCTGACATCTCCGCAGATCCAGGCGAGATCTATCGCCTCATGCAAAACCTGGTGGCCAATGCCATCGAGTACAGCCCTGCCAATGGCACTATCGATATTCATCTCGAAGCCGAAGAGGACGGGATCCGCTGGAGTTGTCACGATCAAGGCCCAGGGATCCCATTGGCTGAGCAGATTTACCTGTTTCAGCGCTTTTATCAGGCGGGCCGCAAACACAAAGGCAGCACTGGCATGGGACTTTATCTCTGTCGGCAAATCGTCGAGTCTCATGGGGGCAGCATTGGCCTAGACAGTCAGCCCGGTCAGGGCAGCACCTTTTGGTTTTGCCTGCCCCCTCGAATCTTGGCCAATCGTCCCATTGTCACCGACTATCCCCAAAAGATTTCTATCGATCCGAAGGCGATTTCATCATGACTGCACCAGCCCACTTGACTACAACCCGAGAGATCTCGACCCATCCTGTGGAAACTCAACCCTCCACCCCGATCCGCATCATCCTGGTGGATGATCACCTCATCCTGCGAGATATTCTGCGGAATCGATTACAGGAGGAGGCTCATTTTCAGATCGTGGCCACCTGTGGGGATGGGGTAGAAGCTTTGGCAGCGGCTCGGCAGTATTCCCCCGATGTCATGCTGTTGGATATCGAGATGCCACAGTTGGACGGGGTGGAAGTCACCCGGATTCTCAAACGGGAGCTGCCCTCGGTACGGGTGATCGCCCTAACTGCATTGGATGGGGATGACGTGCTGATGGATATGATGTCGGCGGGAGCGGATGGCTTTTGTCCCAAAACCGTGGATGTGGCCACCCTGATCAAGGCGATTGAATTGGTCGCCCAAGGGGCCACTTTTTTGCCCCCCGAGACCAGCTGTCGGCTGCGGCTCTTGATGCAACAAGGGATCCTTTCATCCCAATCCCCACCCCCCAGCTCAGAACAGGCTCCCGTCAACCTGACCCAGCGCGAAGTGGAGATCTTGCAGTGGGTGACACAGGGATTGAGCAATGCCGAGATTGGCGAGCGCACTCACATCTCCATCAATACCGTCCGCTGCCACATCAAAAATATCTTGACGAAATTCAATGTCCATGACCGGGTGCAAGCGGTTAACCTGGCCCGCCAACAGGGTCTGTTGCCTTAGTCATCGCTGTGAACACCTTTGACTGAGATCGGGGCTGGATCATGGAGCTGTATGCAGTAAACTCAAACCTAATCTGCAACAGCTCATCCCAGCCGGGAGTAACCACCCATGACGCTTTTAACGGATTTGGCCCAATTTATCCGCAGTCAGCCGGACGGATGTCATCAGGTGGTCAGCTACTACCTGGAGGCGATTCAGGACCATAACGATACGTTAAATGCGGTCTCTATTCCTCTGCGGGAGAGGGCTTTGGCCACCGCTCAGCTCCGGGATCAAGAGCTGCGGGCGGGCCATGATCGCGGCCCCTTACATGGGATCCCGTTTGGCATCAAAGAAGTGATGGATGTGGGCGGGGTGGTGACCACGGCGGGATGTCCGGGCTACGCCCAACGGCATGGGATCCCTACTCAAGATGCGGCTTTGGTGCAGAGGATTGAGTCTGCTGGGGCGATCCCGTTAGCCAAGACCCAGACCAACGACCTAGCCTATGGGCTGGATGGACTCAACGCTCACTATGGAGACACCCATAACCCCTGGGATCCCAGTCGGATCTCGGGTGGATCCAGCTCTGGGTCGGCGGCGGCGGTCTGTGCGGGCCTGATGCCGATTGCCTTGGGCACCGATACCGGCGGATCGGTACGAGTTCCCTCCGCCTACACCGGCATCGCTGGGATCCGCTCCACCTTTGGTCAAGACACACGGGGGCTGGTGCATCTCGTCCCTATCTTCGATACCGTGGGGCCGATGGCTCGTTCCGCTTGGGATGTGGCTCTCATGCAGGCGGTGTTGACCAGGGATCCCTTGCCCAGTCGACGGCAGACTCTGGCTGGGATCCGGTTGGGGGTGGTGGCAGATGCCGGACTCTCCAAGCTGACCCCCAAGGTGCGAACCATCTACGATGCCAGCCTAGCCAGCCTGCAATCTGTGGGATCCCTTCTGGAGGCGATCCAGTTGCCACCGTTTGCCGATGGCACAGCTTTTCAGGTTTTTACGGTACTGGGAGGGGTTCAGGCTCTGGCCACCCATCGAGCGCCAGTGGAGGATCCCGATTTTGAAATGGATCCCCGTACCCGCCAGCGACTGGAGCGGGGCACCACCTTCAAAGGGGTGG
>JBHJNR010000345.1:0-5818 GCA_050330615.1 Cyanophyceae cyanobacterium | reverse complement strand
GTGGCGATAGGGAGTGACCAATTCTGGGGAATGAAAGGCTACCGCTCGCAGGGTATGCCAGTCCTCCAGCGGCTCAAAAACAGTATTGTATTCATTCCGTTCCAGCCGCTCAGCTAGCGCGGCCACATCAGCAGCCGTGAACTGAGCCGGATCGGAGGTGGGGCCACTAGGCTTATCAACAGACATATCAACAGACGGTGATAGAGCTGACATGGCAGAGGATTGAATTCAGTCTTCTCACCCTAACGTAGCCTGGTTCAAAACATCAGAGGCTGTCACGAAGTGTGATGACAGAGTAGGCTCGGATATTGGCAAGGATTCTTACTCTTGAGGCAGGCTATCTGCCTGAACCTCAAAGGTTAGCTCCTCTTGAGCACGGCGAATACTGACCCGCACAAAGTTCCCAATCCCGGTATCTTCCACCAGTTGCTGCACTTGCTCAGCCCGTAAGATAGGCTCCTCGCCGATCTGGGTGATGACATCCCCTGATTGCAAGCCTGCCGAAGCAGCTGGGGATCCTGGGATCACCTCCGCCACCAAAACCCCCTGATCCAACGTGACCACAAACCCGCTGTCTGAGCTGTTGATCTCCGCTTGCCGATCGGGGTTAAGGGTAATCATTCTGACGCCAATATAGGCGTGTTGCACCTCACCATTGAGGATCAACTGATCCACAATCTCCATCGCCCGATTGATGGGGATGGCAAAGCCGACGCTGTTAGCCCCCTGAATAATGGCTGTATTGACCCCAATCACCTGTCCGTAGGCATCTAAGAGGGGCCCTCCCGAATTGCCAGGATTGATGGCGGCATCCGTCTGGATGAAATTGACCCGCTTGTCCCGTGCCCCCACTTCGCCTGAGGAGCGATCCACTGCGCTAATGATCCCGGCGGTGATGCTGCTGTCCAGCCCCAATGGGTTGCCAATGGCGATAGCCCAGTCTCCCGATTGCACCTGATCGGAGTCTCCCAACGTAACGGTGGGCAAGGGATCCGGGCCTAGATCGGCTGGATCCAGTTGCACCACAGCAATATCGGTGAGGGGATCGGTTCCCTGCACACGCCCCTGCACACTGCGACCATCCTGAAAGGTGATCCGAACCTCCTGACTGGTGCCCACCACATGGGTGTTGGTGACAATCGTGCCATTACTGCTGATGATAAAGCCGGATCCAGTACCCTGCCGAAAACGAGGGGGGGCAGGATTAGGGGATCCCACTGGATTAGACTCTTCGGGACTAGCATCCTCAGAGGGAGCATTGGTTTCAACTCTGACCACCGCAGGCCCGATCCGACCAGCCGCATTGGGAATAAAAGTGGCAAAATCCAGAGGCTCTCGGGGCTGGGGAGATTGGGGCTGAGAAGATTGAGGATTCTCCCCATCTGCATCGGCCCACGGTTGATCCGACCACTGGGACAGCCGCCGTTGTGTCCATTGCACCGGACGGCTAGAGCTGATGCGTCCTGGCCAAGGATTTTCGGGCTGAGCTAGCCAAAAACCACCTGCAACCCCACCTCCAACCAAGACTGTAAACGTCAGCAGCCGTGCTAGGTAGCGACCTAAACCCATAATGCTTTCTCCCCATAAACCGCTAGTCTTAAGCTTGATTCCAATGATTCCAATGATTCCAAGCGATCCATGCTGGGTGCTAAGGAATACCTAACCCAAGATTAACAAAAGCCCTCTGGCAAGTAAGGTCACTACCCCCCTCTCTTTTGACGCTTACCCCCCCTGTTGAGATAGGGATCCCGTGCCCTGTTCAGATCCGGAGTGGCAGGCCAAGTCTGTAGAACCAGATTCGTTAGCGCTTCAAGAGCCATTCCGCCGCCGTCAAAACGGGATCTCGGAGTTCCATGATCAGATAGCTGTCTAGTTTTAACGTCCGACCTGTGCCCTCGGGTAATTGGTCAAAAAAACCGCCAGCCAGATCCCGCCAAGCGGATTTGCTAATGGAGTAGAAGACCTGTCTTCCGTCCTTCCGAGTGGTGAGCAGATCCGCCAAGCGCAACAGCCCCAGATGATGGCTAACGGTGCTCTGGGGCAGCTCCAGCCATTCACACAACTCCGTTACATTGGCCTCCCCTTGGGCCAGACACAGCACAATGCGCAGACGAGTTTCATCCCCTAGCAATTGCAGCAGGCGTGATAATCGCTGGGTATAGTTGCTCGAAAAGCTGATCCGATTCATGAGGCAGCCACCATTCGTCCCCAGGTTAGCTTGAATTGAGGCATCCTCAGGGCTGGTGAGCCCACTCAAGCTGGTTAGACCACTCAAGCTGGTTAGACCACTCAAGCTGGTTAGACTGGGCACTTGTCCTAGGAGGCAGGTTGCGAGGGGAAAGACTGCCCTAGCGGCTGAACCCGAGCCAATTCGGTCAGGATGGGGCCATGTAAATGGCCATTGGTGGCCAAGAGTCGACCCGACTGAACATCAACGGGGGATCCATCATAGGCACTGACCCTGCCACCCGCCTCCTGCACCAAGACGATGCCCGCCCCAATATCCCATGGGGACAATCCCCGTTCCCAGTAGCCATCCAGTTTGCCCCAGGCCACATAGGCGAGATCGAGGGCAGCTGATCCCCCTCGCCGCACTCCTTGGGTGAGATGGGTGAGATGACAAAACTCGGCATAGTTGTTGTCAGCGGTCTCGCGGCGATCGTAGGCAAAGCCGGTTACCAACAGGCTGCGGCTGAGTTCTGTGATGGGAGAGACATGGATGGGCTGGCGGTTACAAGTGGCCCCTTGCCCCTGACTGGCGCGAAACAAATGCTGATGAAAAAAGTCGTAGATCACCCCCAAGACGGGGATCCCTTCCCATAACAGACCAATGGACACTGCGGCAAAAGGATAGCCATGGGCAAAATTAGTGGTGCCATCCAAGGGATCCACCACCCATTGCAGATCGGCTAAGTCCCCCTTTTGCCCCGATTCTTCCATCAGAATGCTGGACTCCGGAAAGTGGCGACTGAGGATGTCATAGATCAGGGTTTCTGAAGCCCGATCAGCCTCGGTGACAAGATCGCCGGGTCGCTTTTCTTCGATGGTCACCCCCCGCTGTTGGATCCCTAAGATCAGTCCGCCTGCAGCCAAGGCAGCTTCAGTGGCGATATCGAGATGACGACTCAGATCGGGCGGCGAAGACATGGGGCAGTCCTGCGATAACGTCCCCGTCATTGTGCGCCATTCGGGATCCCAAGGCTAGGGATCCCTCTGAACCTAAAAGCTAGGGTTGCGAGATCTCTGACCCGTCAAGGCATTTTCTGGTTGGATTCAGCCCAAGTAGACTGAGAGAGAGCCCCCCCATTCCCAGAGCTGTTGACAATGACTTTGCCCTTTTCTGTCAACCTTGCCAATCAGCGGCCAACGCCTGGCCTCCCTCGCTCCCCCAAACGCTTCGATTGGAGACGGGGATCCCGTTATCTCTACTTGCGACTGATCCGGCTCAAATCCACACCAGCCGCAATTGCTCGTGGGCTGGCGGTAGGGGTATTTGCCGGTTGTTTTCCCATTTTCGGCTTTCAAACTTTAGTGGCTTTAGTGCTAGCCATTCCCCTTCAGGGCAATAAACTGGTGGCGGCGGCGGGCACCTGGATCAGCAATCCTTTTACCTATGTGCCGATCTATCTGTTCAATTTTCGGGTGGGGCAATGGTTGCTTCAAGATGCCGAATCACGGGGCGTCGCCACAGCGCGTGCGGTGTTTGAAACCGATCAAAACTGGATGCAACTGGGGGGGGAGATGATAGTCCCTCTGGTGGCCGGCTGTGCCTTTACAGGTGGAATTTCTGCTGTAGTGGCCTACTTTGTGGGGCTGTGGGGGGTGCAATATCTCCGGCAGCGGCGGGTCAACTCTCGCCCTTAGGCCCTTTGCCATCTATTTCCATACCAGCAAGATGTCGTTCAGTTTCAGGCTGATCAGACGGACTTCTGAACAGGTCTTTGAAAAGATCGCAAGAATCGGGTGGCTGAAGATCCTGCCATTCCTTACAGTGATCAATAACAGTGATCAACAGTTGATTGATTGTGCCCTCCCCCCCTATGCCTCTGGCCCTTGACGCCCCTAGACCAGCAGATACAACGTATGAGTACATGGCCCAAGCCATCACTTTCATGCGGCAAAACCATCTGCACCAGCCTGATTTGGCCACCATTGCCCAGCATGTTCATCTGAGCGAGCATCACTTTCAGCGGGTATTCACTCGTTGGGCGGGCATCAGCCCGAAACGGTTCTGGCAGTATCTCACCGTCACCTATGCCAAGGGAAAAATCGCCGAAACCAAAAGTCTTTTGGCACTGAGTGCTGAGAGTGGGTTGTCCAGTCCAGGCCGATTGCATGATCTGTTTGTCACGTTGGAAGCCATGTCTCCGGGGGAGTTCAAGACAGGGGGATCCGGGTTAACCCTTGAATACGGGATCCATGCCACCCCTTTAGGGGCCTGCCTGATCGCAACCACCGCGCGCGGGGTCTGCAAGCTTGATTTTTGGGATCCCAGTAGCCCTGAGGCGGCTGAACACCACCTGCGAGAGGAGTGGCCTCAGGCTGAGATTGTCCGCAATCAACAGGCAACCCAGGCCATCAGTGACCGGATTCTACAGCCCCTGGCAACACAACAGGATCCCCTGGTGGTCTGGGTCAAAGGAACGAACTTTCAGATCCAAGTCTGGCGGGCCCTGCTCAATCTGCCTTTGGGCGGTCTCACCACCTATCAGGATCTGGCCATTGCCATGGGACGGCCCTCAGCAGCCCGAGCGGTGGGAACAGCTCTAGGGAAGAATCCTGTGGGATATTTCATCCCTTGCCATCGCGTGATCCGGGCATCCGGTGAGTTGGGCGGATTTCGTTGGGGAGTGGAGCGCAAGAGCCTTTTGCTGGGTTGGGAAGCCGGCCAGATTCTGGGATAGAGCTTTTCTGGGACAGAGCTTTATAGCCGCTGCAACCGGAGGGAGGCAAACACCTGTTCAAAATTGCTGCTGGTCTCAGGAATCAAGCTGGGGTTGGTGAGGGTCACCTGCGCCACCTGGGATCCCTGCTCCATAAATTCCACCAGCACTTCCCCTCGGCCCAGCCGTTCGTGGGCAGTGGAGGGCAAATTCTCCCAGAGAAAGCCCGCCATCACCAGGGCAATGATTTTGAAATTATCGTCGTCCCGATTTTCCATCCGTAAGATGTCGGTTGTGATCCGCAGCGGGGCTGTGCGGCAGGCGGAGACCTGATAGTTGCCAAATAAGGGTGGGGCTTCTCCCCCAGCAGCCAGATCTACCTCCCGGCGAAAATCCCGCTCCAATAGGGTGACCATGCTGGTACAGACCAGCGCCTCCGCTGGCTCTGCGATCAATCCTTGTCCGGGCAACGGATAGGCACTGGCGATTGCCTCTTGTAACAGACCTTCCTGGGCTTGGGTTTGAGCGGCAATCAGTTGCTCTAGATTTTGCGCCAGGGTATTGGCCTGAGTAGATTCGGCCTGATCGGCAGGGATCCCATTCAGTACCGTCAGAGCTTGGGAGTAGTTGGCCTTCGTGATGTGGTCTTGAGCGAGTTCGAGTCCCCAGGTGGCCAGCAGACTTTGGGCGGCCTCAAACTCAGCAGCATCAGTAGAGATCCGTTGGGCCATCGCAATCGCCACCACAAGATTGTCATTGGAGGCTGCGGCCAAAGCAGAGGCCAATGGGGTGGCAGGTTGGGGTGTAGCAGGGGAGGGGGTAGTAGTTTCAGAGGAAACAGGCGTGGGGCTAGGGGTTGGATCCCCGATATCTCCAGGCGATTGAGCTTGCCGCCACATCAGTCCCCCTACTGTGGCCACCACCGACAGCACAAC
>JBHJNR010000344.1:0-10827 GCA_050330615.1 Cyanophyceae cyanobacterium | reverse complement strand
CGGCGTTTGAGTCGCAAACAGAAAGGGTCAAGCAACCGTGGTAAAGCACGGCAACGTCTTGCCAAGCACGAACTCACCGTCAGTCGGCAGCGCAAGGAGAGGGCCAAGAGACTGGCTCTCAGCGTCATCCAATCTAACGATTTGGTTGTCTACGTAGGCCAAAGGCCGTGCGCAGCGGACTTGAGAATCAGAAATATGGTCAAGAATCACTGCTTGGCCAAGGCGATTCAAGATGCGGGATGTTCTTTCCCATGTCCGATAGATCTCTATTGACATCCTCCCCAATCCGCTTGCGCTGTAGACCACAGGTCGTTCCTGATTGGGGTCTCTCGGAGAAAACCGATAAAGAAGTACTAGCCACCCACCTTCAGACCACAAAAAACCCCTACCGACAATGGTAAGGGACTTTTCATGATTAGGTTATTGGCATCCAAACGCAGCCTATTCTAACTCACGCCCGCAGCTGCCAAGGTTTTGGTGGCAGACTTGGCACTGATGCGCTTGGGTGGAGTCTCCACCTCAGGCTCTTTGAGGCTGGGAAACAAGAAGTGGTTCTCTTCCACATATTGCGCCCCAAACAAACCTTTTTCGGCCCAGAAGAAACGATCGATGGTGTGCTCATTACGCCGCACCAGCAGCAAGGCCGGGGGCGGGATGGACTTCTCTTGAATATACTTACGGGCAGCAGTCACCGATTTGTCTTCGCCACTGTCAAGGCTAAATTGAGGCACATGCTCAAGGATACGACGCCCCTCCAGTCGTCTGCGACTCTTACGCTTTCTTCTCCTTACCAAGGTGACTTCCTCCTGTCAATTTCTCTACACTCAACCGCAAAGAATATATCAGGTTCTCCCCCATTTTTCAACGTATTATTAAGAAAATCTGTTTCCGAACTATCACAACAGCAAAATCCTGGGTTTTCTAGCGCTGACAATCTCATTGCAGTCGTCCTGGTTTTGTCAACTTGGATTTATAACTTAAATGAGAAACTCTTCTGAAGGTAGGTGCCCTGCTTAGAGCCAGTTGTGGGACGGCTCTAGGTTCTTCTCATTCTTCTCTAAAACTCAGATTGGTGGTGATAGCTGGTGATTCAGCAAGTTATTTTGCCAAGTCAGGGATCCCATCCGTAGTTATGGCATCAGCCCTTTGGTTTCTGTTTTTAGGTCAAGACTCTTCGAAAGAAGACATTAGAGATATTTATACAATCCCATCAAATAAGATTATGCTGAAACCACAATAAAAATGTTGGTTGTCCAACAATCTCACTATGTCAACTGTCATTATTATCAAGCCTTGTTGTCAAGTCTCGTTATCAAGCATCAGCCTGGGTTATCAAGCGTCGGTCTGGTTGAAACCAACGATTTGAGTCACAACTCATGTCCTACTCATGCCCTCCAAGCGAGATGGAGATATTTGATGTGATATCTCTTGGGTGAGGGAACCAGATCAGATGGAACGATCACAAGGCATAGAGAGACGCATCGGTTAGACACCACTCAGAGCGCACAATGTATTAATTAATAACACCTATTTTAGATTTACTCAATAGAGCATCTACTTAAACTTGGCTCAGAATAGAGCTTTTCTCCTGCTCTCCACTGCTGAAAGGATCCCGATGGCCCCTACATCCTCAACCTCTCCGTCTCCCCCTCAGTCCCTCAGCCTAGCTAGCAAACTGGCCTATGGGGCCGGGGATTTGGGCACTGGGATGACAGCCAATCTGGTGGCCTTCTCTTTTTTGATTTTTTTGACCACGGTAGCAGGGTTGCCCCCAGCTCTGGCAGGATCCGTGGTGCTGGTGGGGAAAGCCTGGGATGCCATCAATGATCCAATCGTCGGTCTGCTCAGCGACCAAACTCGCTCCCGCTGGGGTCGGCGGCATGCCTGGATTCTCTATGGTTCTGTGCCTTTTGCCCTGAGCGTCGTGTTGCTCTGGTTATCCCCTGGCTTTGACAATGTTTGGCTGACGTTTGGCTACTACGCCATCGCCAGCTTGCTGTTTCACACCGCCTATACAGCGGTCAATCTCCCCTATGCGGCCCTCACCGCAGAGCTGACCCAGGATTATGACGAACGGACAGGCTTGACCAGCTTTCGTCTGGCTTTTTCGTTGGCTGGGGCAGTGTTGGGCTTGGTGATTGGACTGGTGCTGTCACTGGTATTAGGGGACAACCCGCCGCTGCAATATCAGTGGCTGGGTATCATCGCTGCCTTGATTGCATTGTTTTTTTTGAGCTGGTGCTTGTGGGGGACTCTGCCCGCCGCCCGAGCGCGAGGATTGCTGGATAGACATTACGGGGATCCCGTTCCTGGGGGACCAGAGGTGGGATCCTTTCGCTCAGAGATCCTCTCAGCCTTGAGCAATCGCGCTTACCAGTGCGTGATTGGCATCTACCTCTGCTCGTGGTTAGCTCTCCAGGTGACGGCCTCGATCATTCCATTTTTTGCCGTCAGTTGGATGGGACTAGGATCCTATTTTCAGGTGGCTCTGATCGTGCAGGGATCCGCCATTGGCATGTTATTTGTGTGCAGTGCCCTGAGCCGCACATGGGGCAAGCAGAAGCTCTATTTTGTGGGTATTGGTTCCTGGATTGTGGTGCAGGGGGGGCTGTTCTTTTTGCAGCCTGGACAGACGGCGCTGCTCTATGGGCTTTGCTTTGCCGCCAGTTTTGGGGTGGCCACCACCTACCTGGTGCCCTGGTCAATGCTGCCGGATGTGGTAGAGCTGGATGAATTGCAGAGTGGGCGACGACGGGAAGGGGTCTTTTATTCGTTTATGAGTCTGCTGCAAAAACTGGGGCTGGCCTTTGGGCTGTTTTTGGTGGGTATTGCCTTGGAGTGGGCCGGATTTGTGGAATCGACCCCCGGTGGGCCTATCCCGGTGCAACCAGAGTCAGCGTTGTTAGCCATCCGCATTGCGATTGGCCCTCTGCCCACCATTGCCCTGATAGTCAGTTTGGTATTGGCCTGGTTCTACCCCATCACCCGCGAAAAACATGCTCAAATTCGCTCACAGCTTGAAGCTCGCCGGGTTGGATCCCCAGCTCGTTTGCCCTAGTAATCTTAATCTCTGGGTAATCTTAATCTCTGGGTAATCTTATCCCCAACAACATTACCCGTGACTGCGGGGATCCGGCTGAGGCTGGCCCACGGGGGAGGCAACGGTGGAGGTGGGGCCCAGACTGCCGACAATATGAGCGGTGTCGCCTGCACTGAGGGCAATCAGGTTTTGCCGCATGATGCTCTCTGGCTGCTCCCCAATCGCTGACTTGAGCGGGGATCCCTGTCCATCCATAAAGACAAAATGAGGGATGCCACTGACCCGGAATTGGCTCATTTCTGGCAGCCACTTGGTGTTGTCCACATTGAGCATGACGAAATTGACAGTGTCGCCAAACTCCTGATTCATCTGCGCCATCATCGGAGCCATGCTTTGGCAGGAGGTACACCAATCGGCATAGAACTCCATCAAGGTGGGTTTAGGATTCGCTTGAGCCACGTCGAGCGGTACCGATTGTTGGGCTAGCTCCTCAAGGCTGAGGGTGCGGTTACCGACACGACTGGCCAGTACCATACCCAAAGCTAGCAAGATCACCGCCACCGCAATCAGACCATTACGCAAGAACTGAGTGGGGGTTGTGGAGGGGGTATCTGTCATGGCAACTCTCAATCAGGTAGGTGTTTCTCAGAACTCACGTGATGACCGAACGCTTGATCCGTTCATGGCTACCAGCCTAACCAGTTGGGAGCCTTAACCCCTTAACCGCTGTATTGCGCCCGCCACCAAGCTACCGGCAATGTGACAGCTTTGCGCAAGGTGGAGACATAGGCCCGAGAGCGAAAGACCTGATAGTGATTACGTTCGATGGCATCCAGGATGCGGCGGTACAACATTAGAGAGGCCCAGACCGGCCAGCGAGAGTCCCGCTGCAAGGTGGCAATGCCGGACTCAGCCTTGGCGTAGTAGTCTCGGGCCCGCTTGATCTCGTAATCCATCAAGGCCATCCAGCGCTCATCGATCACATAGTTAAACAGATCTCGTTCCGAGTAATTGAACCGTTTCAGATCTTCTTGGGGCAGATAGATCCGGCCTCGCCGGGCATCCTCCCCGACATCCCGAAGGATATTGGTCAGCTGCATGGCAATGCCCAGCGCTATCGCCTCTTGGGTGCCGTTTTGATCCGGCACAAAGCCCATGATCTCAGAGGACATCAGCCCCACTGTTCCTGCCACCCGGTAGCAATAGAGATGCAGCTCATCCCAGGTGGCATAGCGGTTGGTATCGAGATCCATCTCTTGGCCCAAGAGCATATCCCGAAAGGGATCGATGGTGAGGTTGTAGCGCTCGATAGCATCCAATAGGGCTAGATCAGTGTCCCGAGATGGGATCCCACTGGCAAAAAGCTGTTCGAGCTGGTGGCTCCAGGTTTGCAGCAGCTCGCGGGTGACAGTGGGAGACTGGGGCTGGCCTTCCAGTCCATCCAGCAATTCATCGGTCAGCCGCAACCAAGCATAGATCGCCCAAATCGCATGACGTTTTGGGGTAGGTAGCAGCAGGGATCCAAGATAAAAGGTCTTGGCATATTGGGCCGTGACCTGACGGGATAGCTCAAGTGAACGATCCAAAGAGATCATCGGGCTTACCACGGGAGTGTTGCGACGAGAAGATACAGTCACACCGATGAAAGTAGGATGGACAGGAACATTACAGATTGTGAATGTTCTCTTAAATTATCTCATAGAGCGACCCCTGTGTTCGCACGCTGGATCCCTCAGTTCATAAACTTTTCAAGACTTCCGGCTCCAATCAGGGCACCTCTCCAGACTGCTGATCTGACAGCCGACCGAGAACCCACGGGGAAGTCTTTAACTAACCCTTTGGCGACAGCCTGAAGGGGGGATCCCTCAGGTGGCCTAGGCCCAGTGGGCAGGTGGCCTAGGCCAGTGGAGCAGACCTTATCAAACTCACTCTGGCCCAATGTTCTAATCTGTTCCTAACTGGCTATCTGTAATGGCACCTGAGCTGGTGAACGGGCGGCCTCAACAAAGGCCTCAAAGATCCGCCAGTGGCCCGCCTCGTGGGCCGAATATTCGGGATGCCATTGGATCCCAACTGCCCAGGGGTGGGTCTCATGTTCCATCCCTTCAATCAAGTTATCCTCACAAACCGCTGACACCCGCCAGCCCTGCGGCACCGACTGAATGGCCTGATGGTGCCAAGACACGACTGAGAGGGTGGTCATTTCGGTGATTTGGGACAACCTCGTCTGGGGCAGCACCTCCACGTCATGCCGGATCGGCTTGCGATTGACGGGGTCAAAATGATCGGTGCCCTCAAATTGATCCGGAACATGGGGATGGAGCTTCCCTCCACACACCACGTTTAAAACCTGCATACCACGGCAGATGCCCAAGATGGGCAAGGGGGTGGTCAGCACCACCCGAGCCAACTCCACTTCAAAACGATCTCTCTCGCTACAAACCCGCCCCACCGCCGGATGATGTTCGCCGTCATAGACATCAGGCGAAATATCGCCGCCACCAGACAAGATTAGCCCATCTAGGATCCCCAGTAACTGAGCCACCCGAAACTCTCCTGGAGTGAGCAAAATGGGCATTCCTCCCACTGCACGAACCGCATCTAGATAGTTTCCGGACAGCATGAACGCACCGTTGGGATCTCGGGAGCGGGTGGTAATGCCGATGATGGGGGGCCTGGTTAAGGGGGAGGCAAGAGTCATGATGTTTGGAAAGGATATCGATCTGGCGGGGCGGCAGCAATCCTGCTCACTACCATAACCCCTGGATCTGGCAAAAACTACTTAAATCCGATAGGGATAAGAGGGATTTGTCCCTTTAGCGAGACCAACATCCCCCTTATCGAGCTTATCGAGACCAACGAATAACAAAGCGTTCGAGAGAGGCAAAGAAGGTGTAAAGCACAATCCCCATCGCGGCCAATACCAATAACCCCACAAAAGCCAAGGGCACATCAAAGGAGGAACTGGCCGACACGATCAGGTAGCCAACCCCACTGTTGGAAGCCACTGTTTCGGAAATGACTGAGCCGATAAAGGCGGAGGAAATGGCAATTTTGAGGGAGGCGAAGAGGTAGGGCAAACTATGGGGCAGACCGACTTTGATAAACATCTCCCACTGACTGGCCCCCAAGGCACGCAAGACATCCTGCATCTCTGGCTCGACGGTATCTAGCCCCACCGCCACATTGACAGCAATGGGGAAGAACGCCAGTGTAAAGGCTGTGATCACAGCTGGGGTCATGCCCACCCCAAACCAGATGGCTAACAGGGGCACGAGAGCCACCTTGGGGATGGTATTGAAGCCGATTAACAGGGGATAGAGCACCGTATAGGCAAGGCGGGAATAGCCGATGCTAAAGCCCAGCACGACCCCAAGCAGCACCGCGATCCCAAAGCCCAAGAGGGTAGACTGGGCTGTCACCCAAGAGTGTTTAGCCACCACATCGCTCCACTCTAGAAAGGCTCTCCAGATGGCAGTGGGGGCGGGCAGAATAAATTGGGGGATATTGAAAATCTTGATGCTAAACTCCCAGAGCACCAACACCAGGATCCCGGCGGCTAGGGGCAAGCCGATGGCTGCTTGGCGGGTGCGTAAGAAACGGTGGAAGGATGTGTGAGCCATGGGATGGGTGCCGTTGATAGTAATCAGGTCATCAGCAACGAGAGGACCGAGTCTCTTGAATCTTTAAAGTGGCCTCATTGCCCCTAATCGACTCCCCAGTCAAGGCCAAACCAGTCGAAAATTGTGGTTTAAGGTGCCTTTAATAGCTGCGACGAATGTGTTTACGCAATTCTGAAACCTGATGATGAAAGTCATCCGTCAGGCAGATCTCTAGGGCTCGCGGGCGAGGCAAATGTACCGACAGCTTGAAGATGATCTCGCTAGGCCGAGGACTCATGACATAAACTGTATCGGACAGAAAAACCGCCTCCCGTAGATCATGGGTGATCAGTAATGTGGTGCATTTCGTCTGTTGCCAAAGCCGCTGCATTAATTCCCACATATCCTCACGGGTGAAGGCATCCAGTGCCCCAAAGGGTTCATCCAAAAGGAGGATTTCGGGCTTATGGATCAAGGCGCGACAGAGAGAGGCCCGTTGCTTCATGCCGCCCGATAGTTGCCAGGGGTAGCGTTTTTGAAAACCATCCAGGCCTACCGTCATGAGTAGTTCTTGGGCGGATTCAACATAGTGGGCGTGATTTTGGCGGAATATATGTTTGTGGGGTTTGACCACCTCTAGGGGCAACAAAATGTTGTCCAGGGTATTGCGCCATGGCAGCAGCACAGGGTTTTGGAAAGCGATACCAACGCTGCTTAAGGCACCCCGAATCACCTCAGATTTGAAGCGAATTTGACCGCCATACTCTTGGTTGAGGCCAGACACCATCCGCAGCAGAGAGGTCTTGCCACAGCCACTCGGCCCGACGATGGAAACAAACTCGCCTTGCCCCATCCGAAAGGTCGCATCAGCAATGATCTGGGCAGGTATGCCTTCAGTGGCGTAGCTGAGGGTGATGTTTTCAAACGAAAGAATGTCTTCACCCCCGGCGGAGACTGGCGCAGATCCAACTTGAGAGGAGGGTTGAAAGGTTTCCACCACGGCAAAATCCTGACGACAGCAGTCATTAAAGCCAATGTCAAGACTAGACCAGAGTTTGTGCTGTCAAGTCGTATCTCTCGATACAGCTGTTCCCTTCGGATATCCAGCCTGGGGATCCCTGAGTATCTCCCTTGGCATTATGGGGATTTATAGGCCACCATAAATAGCACATATACTCATTGATTTGCTATCTCCCAACTGCTAGTCACCAGAGCTCAATTATTCTCTTCTAGAGTGTTTTATGCCTACTGCCCCCTCTCATCCCAAAGGTCGCATTTTGATGATTGAGGATGAATCTAAACTGGCCCATTTTGTGGAGGCAGAACTGACCTATGAGGGCTATCAGGTTTTGGTGGCCACTGACGAACAAACAGGCTTGGCTATGGCTCAGAATACCGCCCAATCTCCAGATCTGGCTCTGGTTGATTGGATGCTGCCCAGTGGATCTGGGCTGGAGGTTTGCCGCCGCCTGCGGGAGTTAGGACTACGGATCCCGGTGATTATGATGACCCCCAAGGATGGGGTTCCCGACCGCGTTGCCAGTTTGGATGCTGGAGCTGATGACTACGTTCTGAAGCCCTTTAGCATTCAGGATCTGCTGGGCCGGATGAGGGCGCACCTCCAGCGCCCCCTCCAGAGTCCAGAAGCTCATCAGCTCACGTTCTTGGATCTGGCTCTTGACCCGCTCAACCGCACGGCTACGCGGGGATCCCGGTTAATTGAACTGACCGCCAAAGAATTTGACCTGCTGCGGTATTTGATGGAACATCCCCGCCAGGTGCTCAGCCGTCAGCAAATCTTAGAAAACGTTTGGGGTTACGAGTTTATGGGTGACTCCAATATCATTGAGGTCTATATTCGTTACCTCCGGCTCAAGGTGGAGCAAGAGGGTGAAAAACGGCTGATCCAGACGGTCAGAGGGGTTGGGTACGTCTTGCGAGATTAGGGCATCTTGCGAGATTAAGTCCGCTGCAGGGAGGCTTTATCCTCCCCCGGATCCAACTGTTCGACCCGTGCCCACAGGGATCCCTGGCTCAGTTGGATCTGGATTTGGGATCCCAGGCTCACGTCTTGGGCAGATTTCACCACTTGCTGGGATTCGGAACGCACCAGAGCATACCCCCGTTGCAAAACCAGGTGGGGATCCACCGCTTGCAGATGCTCTGCCAATGCGATCTGACGCTGTTGGGCGGCCTTGAGTTGGCTGGTGACCCCGTAGATCAGGCGGGTACAGAGGCTCTGATGGTGGCGGATCTGCTGACTCAGGATCCGGTCAGGGCGGATCTGAGACAACCTCACGTTGAGGATATGCAGGTGCTGCTCATGGCGACTGAGACTGCGAACGGTGGCTTGAGCCAGGGCTTGGTTGGCATCCTGCCAGTGGGCCACCAAGTCTGACAACTCGGGCACGGCTTCTTTGGCGGCAGCAGTCGGGGTATGGGCCCGCCAATCTGCCGCCAGATCTGCCAAGGTCTCATCTCGTTCATGACCGATGCCTGTGATCACTGGGATCCCACATTGGACTATCGCCCGCACCACCCGTTCGTCGTTGAAGCAGGCCAAATCCTCAGAGGCTCCCCCCCCTCGGGCCAGAATCAGTAATTCGGCTCGACCATCTTGTTCGATGCGGGTGATGGCACGGGCGATGGAATCGGGTGCCTGTTCCCCCTGGACAGTGGCGGTGGAGAGCAACACCAAGAGACCTGGGTAGCGTTGACTGAGGGTGCGCTGGATATCGCCCCAACCCGCCGCCTGGGCTGAGCTGACCACCGCAATGCACTGGGGATGGGTCGGCAGGGGGCGTTGCTGGTCAAATAACCCTTCCGCCCGCAGTCGATCCCGCAATTGCTGAAGGCGGAGGTTGAGCAGCCCCTCACCCCCTGGCACGATCTGCTCGATCTGGAGCTGATAGCTACTCTGCTTGCTGTAGACGCCGATCTGCCCCAGCGCAATGATGGTTTCCCCCGCTTCGGGCAAATAGGAGAGCCGTTGCACTTGGCGTCGCCAACAAACTCCTTTTAGGGCATCCCCAGACTCGGGATCCTGCAAGGTGAGATAGAGATGGCCGTTGCGATGAAGTTGACAGCTGGAGAGTTCTCCTGTAACCCAGACTTGGGCCAGCACGTCATCGTCTTTGAGCAAGGATTCGATATAGCCTGAGATCCCCCCCACTGTCAGCACCGGGACATCAATAGCCTCAGGGTCTAGGGCAGGAGAAACAGAAGAAGAAAACACAGCTCGGCACGACTCCAGCAAGGGATCCCAGTCTTGTTGTCCATTGTGCCTTATGGGCTTGCAGTTGCTTGAGTTTTTGGGGCTGGAAGGGATCCTTGAGTCGGGATCATGTCAATCCAGATGACTCGGGATCCCCAGATGTTGCCTGTTGAGGACGCGGCTGGTACTCTCGACACCGACAGGGGCCTAACGGCTGCAAAGCACAGGGCAAATGCAGGGATCCTGAAAAGAATTGACAGCTGGGATCCCAGTGTTTGAGCAGATCTTGCTGGCGATGGCGATAGGCCCGCAACGATTCCAGCCGCCGTTGCTTTTGGTGCTGATCCTGCTGGTAATCATGGCGATGGTGAAGGATGGCCAAGAGGTTGACCACTGACAACAACCCCAGCCAACCAGTGATCCCCAACCAGATTAGAACAGCCATGGTGGGCTATGCCTCAGCTCTACCCACAGGCTATCTCACCTCTGGGCTACCAATGGCTGAGGTTTGGATTTTTTAAAGTTCGGCGGGATCCCTAGTCAAGGTGGGTGTCAGGGTTTGGATCCTGCTCATCCGGTGATTCGGGTTCTGCGGTGTCGGGTTCTGCGTACTCTTCGTACTCTTCCTCATAGGCTGTTTCTGGTGCTGTTTCTGGTGCAGGTGGAACCGGATCGGAGTAGCCATTTTCGGGGGTGTAGGCTTCTTCCTGGTAGTCCTCTTCGTACTCTTCCTCGTAACCCTCGTCAAAGGCTTCTTCTTCGATGGCCTCCTGGAAGGTGGCGCTGGGCAGAGCGGGCTGAGCAGCAGCCTCCCAAGGGGCAACACCGACGTTAAACCACCGGCGCAATAAATTCTCTTGTTCGATCACCAGACGGGCTTCGGCTCCACTGACCGCAATGATCCGCCGGGATCCCACCGAGAGCATATCCCCGACAGACATCAGATAGGTGGTGTCCAGATAGCCAGAAAT
>JBHJNR010000343.1:0-2483 GCA_050330615.1 Cyanophyceae cyanobacterium | reverse complement strand
CAGTAGGGCAGCCAGTAGCTCAGTCAGCCAGTAGCTCAGTCAGCCAGTAGCTCAGTCAGCCAGTAGCTCAGTCAGCCAGTAGCTTAGCCAGTCAGCAAGGTATCAAGACGATTCACTGTGACTCCGCGATGGTGCTCATGCCCTTCCAAGCCCAGATCCACATCACCCTCAAGCCTTCCATCTTTGACCCCGCCGGTGCAGCGATTGAAGCCAGCTTGCATCAGCTCGGTCATGATCAGGTTGCCCAAGTCCGTTTGGGGAAAATCATCACCTTTGTGGTGGATGCTCTGGAGGCTGAGACCGCTCGCCAACAAGCCACCCAAATGTGCGAACAGTTGTTGGCCAATCCCGTGATCGAACACTATACCGTCGATATTCAGCCTGTGGGATCCCAGCGGCAGGCGGTGCAGGCATGATCAGCGTCATGGAACAAACCACCACCATTCGGGATCCCTTGCCTGCGGGATCCTGTCGATTTGGGGTGGTAACGTTTCCGGGATCCAATTGTGATCGAGATGTGGTCTGGGTCACCCGCCATGTGCTCAACTGCCCCACTCGTCTGATCTGGCATCAAGAGACCCAGATCGATGACTGTGATGTGGTGGTGATTCCGGGGGGATTCAGCTATGGGGATTACCTACGTTGTGGTGCTATGGCCAAGGTTGCGCCTGTCATGGCTGCGGTACAGGCATTTGCCCAGCGAGGGGGCTTGGTTTTGGGCATCTGCAACGGATTTCAGGTGCTCGTAGAGGTGGGCATGTTGCCGGGTGCCTTGCTCCGTAATGCCAACCTGCACTTCATTTGCGATCGGGTCGCCCTAGAGATCGAGCGGACTGATCTGCCTTGGACGCAGCAGTACACATCCCAGCCGCTGATCACACTGCCCATTGCTCATGGGGAAGGGTGTTATCTCTGTGATCCGGACACCTTGGGAGAGTTAGAGTCCAACCGACAAGTGGTGTTTCGCTATCAGGGAAAGGCTCCTAATGGATCCCTGGATCGGATTGCGGGGATTTGTAACCGTGAGGGCAATGTACTGGGCCTGATGCCTCACCCCGAACGGGCAGCGGATCCTGCGTTGGGATCCACCGATGGGTTGCCCTTGTGGGTGGGGCTTGTGCAGTCGGTGGCAGCGCGAGTTTGAAAAGGGTAGTGTTTTAGCCTGCTGAATGAGGGTGAGCGGGATCCCATTGGCTACAGACCTCTGTCTCTCAGCAATCCGATCAGTTTGCGCTGTCGCCCGTATTGGAGATCAATCTCGGCCCGGTAGGCCAGCCACTCCCCCTCTTGCCCCATCTCTAGATAAGCGGCTTGACACCACTCAACCCAGTCGACGGCTTGGTCATAATCGCGGGAAAGTTTGTGATACAAAATGGGTTCCGCTCTCCGGCGGGCCTGTTCCAACACCCAGTCGGGATGGCTAGAAAGGGCTATTCTCATCACTTCTTGAACGAGAGCTGGGCTAAGGTTGCCCACTGAGCCTAGGGCGGCAATGGCAGTCTCCACTTCGTCTTCAGCAACATAGATCCGGACAGCATCGGCCCGATAGTGGGGGTTATCCAAGATCAGGAGTTCATGCAGAAAATCTGACCGCAGGGATCCCCATTCATCCCCAGCTAGCTTTTGCACCTGTTGATAGATCTGGAAAGTGGGGTGATCTTTGAAAGCTGCCATCTGAAAATCGAGAGCATCCTCTGGCTGACCCAGTTGCTCCGCCACCTCACTAGCCCAACTGGCACATTCATAGCGAAGAGGAGCGCGATAGGTGGGGAGATCCCCATAACAACGACGAGTGGCCGAGGGTAGCAGCATCGCCTGATGGGCAAGCTCCAACGCCTGCTCAAGGTATCCCTGAGCTTGTAGACTTTGGGCCACTGTGAATCCGTCCTCCCAGCAGGGCAGTTGCTGGGCCAGAGTCATAGCCTCGGGGATCTGCCCCAGCTCGATCTGTTTGAGCACCGCCTCCAGGATTAGCCCTTCAGCACGGGCTAAACTGAGATAAGCCGGGATCCGATCCTGCACCTCTAGAATCTCCAGTCGGATCCGGGCCAAATCATCCGCCCCATCCGGTGGTTGCTCGTCCCCCCACAGATCTTGAGAGTGTCCGGCCAAAACCGCCTCCAGATCGGGATCATCCCAGCCTTGACGCAGAGCGAGGGTAGCCAGTTCGTACTCACCCCCGGCCTCCGCTCCCCAGGTTTCCAAGTTGATTTGCAGTTGAATCCTTTGACATCCTCCCCGGCCTTTAAGGCCGAGGATTCGGTTTAGGCGAACAAGAGCAGTTGCAATTGCTGGCCGTCCCGACAGGTTGACGCTTCATCGGATGCCGCTGGCAAGCCAGACTTATGCGTTCCTCCACGTCCGTTTAGAGTCTTGGATTGTCCACCCGCGACTTGTATGTTCTGTGCCGCATTGATGTCCCGGTCGTGGGTTGCCCCGCACCAGAGACACTGCCATTCCCGGATCGACAAGTCCAGCTTGCC
>JBHJNR010000342.1:0-9653 GCA_050330615.1 Cyanophyceae cyanobacterium | reverse complement strand
CATTACCAAAACCTCCAGAGGCTGCGTAAGACCAATACTTTGCTTGCAAGGTGGAGGCAGCGGCTGTTGAAACAGGAAGCCCGTGCTGTATGCGTAGCATCAGCGTCGGGTACTTCACGCTTACCCTTGACCCGTGATCGGGATCCTCACTCAACAGATCTTTTTGAGAAGGATCCCTTTTAGGTTTGATGGTTTAATTGATTGAGTTGGATGCCCGTCCAATAGTTTTGGCCGTTCTGGGGCCTGCCTAGCGATGACTGGGCCCAAGATCTGTTTGTGAGGCTCAATCCAGTTCATTCTGTTTCTCTAGGTTTTTTCTCATGCACATCGGTGTCCCCACTGAAATCAAAGACCAAGAGTTTCGGGTGGGCTTGACTCCAGCGGCGGTGCGCCGACTTACCGATGATGGTCACACCCTTTGGATCCAACAGGGAGCTGGAGAAGGGGCAGGCTTTACCGACCAAGACTATTTGCAGGCGGGGGCCAAACTAGCAGACTCTGCTGACTTGGTCTACCAGCAAGAAATGGTGGTCAAGGTCAAAGAGCCTTTGCCCGCTGAATATTCACTATTGCAGCCTGATCAGATCTTATTTACCTATCTCCATCTGGCTGCTAGCCGCGACTTAACCGTGGCCCTGCTCCAATCTGGAGCCACCTGTATCGCCTACGAGACGGTGGAGCAGGCGGATGGATCCCTGCCGTTGCTGATGCCCATGAGTGTGATGGCGGGTCGGCTGGCGGTGCAGTTTGGGGCCCACTACCTGACGCGGCAACAGGGCGGACGGGGGGTTTTGTTGGGCGGGATCCCTGGGGTGCGGCCTGGGCGCGTGGTGGTATTGGGGGGAGGAACCGTCGGCACCGAAGCGGCCAGGATGGCTGTGGGCTTAGGGGCACGGGTACAGATTTTGGATGTCAATGTGCGGCGGTTGGCCGAGCTGGAGCTAATTTTTGGCTCTCGAGTGGAATTGCTCTACAGCACCACTCAGACCATCGAGGAGGTTGTTCTAGGGGCGGATCTGCTGGTAGGCGCAGTGTTGGTAACGGGTCGCCGAGCCCCGATCTTGGTGGATCGTGAGTTGGTCAGCCGGATGCAACCTCGATCTGTGATTGTGGATGTGGCGGTGGATCAGGGAGGGTGTATCGCCACCACCCAGGTGACTTCCCACAGTCAGCCCGTCTATGAGACTGAAGGGATCCTGCATTATGGCGTTCCCAATATGCCAGGGGCGGTGCCCTGGACATCCACCCAAGCCTTGGTCAATTCCACCTTGCCCTATGTGGCTAGCTTAGCCAAGTGGGGGGTCAAAGCAGCTCTAGAGCGGGATCCCGCCCTGGCCAAAGGACTGAATGTGCAGGCGGGGACATTGACCCATCCTGCGGTGCAAGAGGCGTTCTCTGATCTGTGAAGCCCAAACTTATATGAAATCTAAACTCCGGGAACAGAACAGTTAGGGCAGGAAAAAGAATGAGATGGCCAGGATCGTATAGGTGGCCAACAGCAGCAACCCTTCCAGCCAATTGGAGCGACCATCACTGCTGACCGAATTGACCAACAAGACGGCAACCCCCACCGCCACCAGCTCCATCACCCGAAACTGAAAATCCATCGGTTGGTGAATAACATCCCCGACCAATACCAAAACCGGCCCCACAAAAAGGGCGATTTGGAGGGTGGATCCCAACGCTACAGACAGGGAGAGATCCATCTTGTTTTTGAGGGCAACGGTGACCGCTGTGCCATGTTCTGCCGCATTACCCAAGATGGGCAATAGGATCACCCCCAAGAATAGGGGCGTGATGCCCAGATCTTCTACCACCACCTCAATGCTGCCCACCAAGAACTCTGACTCCACCGCCACCAGCGCCGCCAGTCCCACCAGCACCAGCACCCAAACCCAGGATCCCACTCCCTCCTGAATCTTGAGTTTTTGGGGGATGGATCCCCGTGCTTCCAAGACCGGATTAGGTTCTACCGGCTCGGGATCCTCATGTACCTGGGTCTCGTCCTCATCCACGCTGTAGAGGTAACTGTGGGTTTTAAGAGAAAAGATCAGGCTCAGGCCATACACCCCAATCAACACCACCGCCACTGCGGTCGAAAGTTCTTGAATGGACAGTTCCCCCAGCGTGGGGGTCGTGGCTGCTACCAAAGTGGGCAACATCAGGGCCACCACCGCCAGGTTCATGGTGGAGGCATTGACGCGGGCGATCAGGGGCTGGAAGGTCTGTTCTTTGAATCGCAACCCTCCCAAAAACATGGCTAACCCTGCCACCAACAACAAGTTGCTGATGATGGATCCCGTGATGGTGGCCTTGACCACATCAATTAATCCTGCCCGTAAGGCCATCAGGGCAATGATCAATTCTGCGGCATTACCAAACGTGGCGTTGAGCAGTCCTCCGAGTAATGGCCCTACAGTGGTGGCTAATTCCTCCGTCACATTGCCCATAAAGCGGGCAAGAGGCAACAGAGACAGTACCGCACAGCCAAAGACCACAAGGGGATCCCAGGCTAAGAAATACGCTACCACCGAGGCAGGTAGTGCCACCACCACTAAGACCCAGCAGGCTCGATCAACAATGGATCCTAGCGATGAGCCGGATGAATGGGAGGCCGTAGCACTAGAAGCAGATTCAGCAAGCGTCATAGGGAGAGCAATAAGGGTAGGGATCCAGCATTGTTTCTATCCTAATCATGCAGTCTGATCAGGAAGGAGAAAAGAGAGACATTAAGCTGCTTACCCTTCGACCTCCACACGTTGGTCGGGTACAAACTCAGGCCGATTGGCTTCGAGGCTAGGAGCAGGAAGATTGAGGTTAGGGCCTTGGATCAAAATCCGTCGGGCGAAATAGAGGGCGGAGATAAACAGGATGGTGTAGACCACCGCAAAGACGCTCAGGGATCCCAACACATCGCTGGCTGGGATATGGGAGGCAGCATCGGAGGTGCGAATCATGCCATAGACCGTCCACGGTTGACGCCCCACCTCCCGCACGATCCAACCCGACTCCACCGCTAAGTAGCCCAACGGTGCCGCAAACAACCAGGCTCGCATCAGCCACTTTTGCTCAGCAATCACCTCATCGGCCAATTTGCCCCGTAGCCACTGAAGCACACTGACCAGGACAAGGGCCACCAGGAAAAAGCCAATCCCCACCATCAGCCGAAACGAATAATAGATCAGGGGAATCATGGGGGGCCGATCAACAGGGGCATAGTCCTTCAACCCTAAGACAGGCTTCTGCAGGATCGGATTGAGATCTAAAATCAGCCCCAGTCCGTAGGGAACTTCTAATTCCCATGTGTTGACCTGGTTCTGGCTATCCGGCAATGCTAGCAGGGTGTATCCAGCCGGTTCTCCAGCAGGCAAGGTCTCCCACTGAGCCTCCATCGCCGCCAATTTGGTGGGCTGATTCTCCCGCAGATGCAGGGCGCTTTCATGGCCGATGGCAACTTGTAATGGAGCCACCACGATGGCTGCGGCTAGGGCGATTTTGAGGGATTTGCCAAAGAATTCAGGATGACGCTGATTGAGGACATACCAGGCACTAATCCCCCCAATCACAAACAGCGAGGTCTCCAAAGTGGCAAAAAACATGTGGGAGACACTATTAAGCATGGCCGGGTTGAAGATGGCAGCAAAGTAATCACTGACCACAAACTTGCCATCCACCATCTCGCCTCCCACGGGAGTTTGCATCCATGAATTGGCACTCAGGATCCAAAAGGTGGAAAGATTGGCCCCAAAAGCCACCATGATTGTGGAGAGATAGTGAATGGCAGGAGGGACACGATTCCAGCCAAATAGCATAATGCCCAAGAAACCCGCCTCCAGCATGAAGGCCATCGATCCTTCAAATCCTAAAATGCTGCCAAAGAAGTCTCCCACCGCCTCCGAAAAGGGTGCCCAATTGGTGCCAAATTGAAATTCCATCGGGAGCCCCGAGGCTACCCCAATCCCAAAATTGAGAAGATACAGTTTTGCCCAAAATCGAGCGTGGTGATAATACTCAAGCTTCTTAGTCCGGAGCCATATCCCTTCCACCACCACCAGATAGATACCCATACCTGTGGTAAGAACGGGCCAGAGCATATGAAAGGTACTGGTCAGAGCAAATTGCATCCGTGACAGGATGACGGTGTCTAATAAACTTTCCATAAAATCAGGAGGGCTGCAAATGTGGGATCCCTCTGATCGTAGTCATTTTTTTGAGTATGGGTGGGCTGGTAGAGCTTAGGGATCCCGGCGATCACCCTGCCAGAACGGGATCCCAGCTTTTCCTGAAGTATCTCTGTAATGCCTGACTGATCAGCTTTTGAGGGCGCGGGTGACTTTCTTGAAGAGACCGCTGACACCCGATACCAACTGAGAGGCCAAGTGTTGAGGCGATAGATCTGGCTGGGCTGGGATCCTCTCCATCAGGGCATAGTAGTCGTCCAACAGAAAGTGCTCGCTGGGCGCGATTTGATCATCGGCCATCATCAGGTTGCCGATGGATCCCAGCAGTTCTTGCCGTTCTTCCTCATTGGATTGCAGCAAATATTGAGCCATCCACACCTCTGTCTGAGGTACCGATACAGGCGTCTCTAGCAAGCTTTTGAGGTAGGCATCATGAGATAGCCCTTCTCGTTCCAGCAGGCGATTTAAGTAAGTGATTTCTCCTGGATCCAACCGACTGTCTACCCAAGCGGATCCCAGCACAATTTGCACAAGGAGTCGCCGTTTTGAGTTAGTCGGATCCGGGAGATGAGTGGACATAATCAGGGCTTAGCGGATGTACTCTTTCAGGACGCTGTTGCGGTTGGGATGGCGCAATTTCCGCAGAGCCTTAGCCTCAATCTGACGAATCCGCTCGCGGGTAACGTTGAAGATTTGGCCGATCTCCTCTAGGGTCTTCATGCGGCCATCATCCAAACCGTAGCGCAGCCGCAACACATCCCGTTCGCGGGTGGTGAGAGTATCTAACACCCCTTCCAGATCTTCCCGCAACAGAATTTTGGCTACCCGATCCTCGGGGGTTTCGCCATCCGACTCGATAAAGTCGCCCAAGCGGGAATCTTCTTCCTTACCGATGGGGGTCTCTAGTGAGATCGGTAACTGGGCAGATTTGGCGATGAAACGCAGTTTTTCGATGGTGATCTCCATTCGGGTGGCGATCTCTTCTTCAGTGGGTTTGCGACCCATTTCTTGGGACAGTAGCTTGGTGACTTTCTTAATGCGAGAGATGGTCTCGTACAGGTGAACTGGCAAGCGGATGGTGCGGGATTGATCGGCAATGGCGCGGGTAATGGCCTGTCGGATCCACCAGGTGGCATAGGTGGAAAACTTATAGCCTTTCTCATGATCAAATTTTTCGGCGGCTCGAATCAAACCCAAGGATCCCTCTTGGATCAAGTCCTGAAATGACAGGCCCCGGTTCATGTACTTCTTGGCGATGGAGACCACCAGTCGCAGGTTAGACTGCACCATCTTTTCTTTGGCTCGACGGCCTCGATGCAGACGGCGGGCAAAATCTTTCTCTGGCATCTCCACCGCTGCGGCCCAGTAGGTAACGGGTACCTCATCAGGGCTTTCCCACAGATTATGGGTGGTGAACACATCATCCCGAATCCGCTCTAGTTCTAACAGATCGGCGATCTTGCGGGCCAGCTCGATCTCTTCATCAGCCCTGAGCAGACGGATGCGGCCAATCTCTTGCAGATAGACCCGAATTGAATCGTCGGTATAGTGCTTCTTTTTGGTGGTGGCACGGCGACGGGATTTGGCTTTGCCTTGGGGGGCAATCTCTTCCACATTCTCGCCGTCTTCATCACCGTCATCGTCGTCATCGGATCCCATGACAACATCATCATCCAGCCCAGGCACCATAACTCGGGTCAGAGTCGGTGCATCATCAGCGGTCTCAGATTCATCTCCATCCGGCTGGATGGCATCAGGATCCAACTCAGCGGTCTTTTTGCTGGCGCGTTTTCTGCCTTTGGTGGGTGTTTTCGCGTCCCGTTTGGCACTGATATCACTCACATTGACAGGAGTGTCCGCCAAGGGGGTCAGCAATTCCTTCGCCTGAGTCATGCTGGGGATCCTCGTTAATGATCTAAATCACAGTAGGGGTAAACAAAATCGATGATGCTAGTGGGATGAGTGAGCCGTTTGATTTGAGATCATCCCAGAATGCTCTGCTGACGCTATGTCTGAGCTGCTGGTTCAGTAAGGAGAACCCACAAGATTCAGAAAGCATCATGAAGCCAACGTCTTCTGGGTCAACGGCTTCTGGGTCATTGTCCCTCTGACCGTTATCGCGCCGACCGTTATCCTCTTGACCGTGGTTAAGCGAGCAAGAGCGGCCAACCCACCCATGACGAGTCAGATGTTGCTGGGATCCGGACTCATAGGGATTGAGCTAACGTGCCCTGACTCTCTTGATGAAACTCTCTCGCCATTTTGTGGACAGGACAGTCATCCCGCCTCAATCGGCCTCAAGAGCAGAGAAGCCTTGTCGAAGTCGTCATCACTGACCAGGCATTGTAGCCTCGCTAACCGCGAAATCAGGAAGGAAGGGGGTTAATCACCCTAACTTTGTCCTGGTTTTGTGGTTTTGAGTTCTAATAGGGACATTTTGTGTAACTTCTGATGAAGAAGCGGCCACTAGCACCTATTGATCTCGATAACTCATCGACCTCAACTTAACTAACCTCAACTCATCAACCTGAGGCTGCAATCTTTCTGGCAATGCTGCCACCTAACGTTCGGACTTGTGATCAGTCAGACTTGAGTCCCGATGAGGGCCTACAAATACGCTGGATTCTAGCTAACGTAAGGGATTGTAGCCATCCACACCAAAAACATCTCTCCCAAGTTAGCCCGCTGTTTCCGAAACAGCAACACTATTTTGGATGATCGGTCAGTTTCTATGCTGATTCTGTGCTGGAGGCTCATCATCTCAGTTCGGAGGTATGGTAAAGCCAAATCACGTGTGGAGAGGCTGACATGATCGGGATCCTGGGGGCATTGGCGCAAGAAGTGGCCGCGCTCAAGTCCGCGATGACCGAGGTGGAGAAAGACATCTATCTGGGTAGAACGTTTTGGCGGGGATCCCTGGCGGGCCAGTCAGTGGTGGTGGTGGAAGGTGGGGTGGGCAAAGTGCGGGCCACCATCACCGCGACAGCTCTGGTCTCTCGGTATCCGCTGGTGGGGCTGATTTTTACAGGGGTGGCGGCCAGCTTGCACGATGGCCTACGACTGGGGGATGTGGTTCTGGCCCATCGAGCCATTGAGCATGATTTTGGCGTGGAAGATGGGGCGGGCTTTCGGCCTGGGATCGATTTTGTGCCCGGTTTGGAGGCCAAGGTATTGGTGGCCGATCCGGCTCTATTGCGACGGGCCCAGCAGGCTCACCAGGGATCCCAGTTGCAATCGTTGGGATCCCATCCACCTCGGGTACTGGAGGGTTTGGTGACATCTGGGGATATTTTTGTCGGTCATGCCACTGTTCGGGATCGGATTCGGGCCCAAACCCAAGCAGATGTGGTGGAAATGGAGGGGGCGGCGGTGCTACGGGTGGCTCAGGATGCCGGGATCCCTTGTCTGTTGGTGCGCTCAGTCAGCGATGAGGGCAGCAGTGTGGATTTCTTGACTCTGGTGGACAACGTTGCCCACAATTCGGCGGAGTTGGTGCGGGTAATTTTGGCTTTTGGGATGGATTGAGGGATGATTGAATCACCTTGGCATCACCCGCTGTTTTCTCCTCCTCATTGGCTTCATCTATGGCAATTCAGACAATTTCGATTCAGCCTTTTGCTGGCCAAAAACCTGGCACTTCTGGTCTGCGCAAATCGACGGCCACCTTTCAGCAGCCCCACTATCTAGAAGCCTTTGTCCAGTCCACCTTTGATGCCGTAGGGGATCCCAAAGGACAGACCTTGGTGCTGGGGGGAGACGGTCGGTTCTACAACCGCGAGGCAATTCAGATCATTCTCAAGATGGCAGCGGCCAATGGTCTGGGTCGGGTGCTGGTGGGGCAAAATGGCATTCTCTCTACCCCAGCCGCATCCTGTGTGATTCGCAAGGTGAAGGCGATGGGGGGCATTATCCTGTCTGCCAGCCACAATCCCGGTGGCCCTGATGGGGACTTTGGCATCAAGTACAACACGGCCAATGGCGGGCCTGCCCCTGAATCAGTTACCAACGCCATCTTCGAGAAAACGCAGCAGATCAGCCAGTACCAGATGCTGGAAGCTCCTGCTATCGACCTGGGATCCATCGGCACCGCTTCGATTGGGGCCATGCAGGTGATGGTGATCGATCCGGTGGAGGATTATGCCCAGTTGATGGGATCCCTGTTTGACTTTGATCTGATTCGGGACTACATCCGCAGCAGTGGCCTCCGGGTGGCCTTTGATGCCATGCACGCGGTAACAGGGCCCTATGGGCGGGTGATCTTGGAGCAGACCTTGGGCCTGCCTGTGGGTACCGTCATCAACGGCGAACCCTTGCCAGACTTTGGGGGTGGCCACCCAGATCCCAATTTGGTCTATGCCCACGATCTGGTGGAGCTGTTGTTTGGGGATAACGCCCCCGACTTTGGCGCAGCCTCAGATGGGGATGGCGACCGCAACATGATTTTGGGCCAGAACTTCTTTGTCACCCCCAGTGATAGTTTGGCGGTGATGGCGGCCAATGCCCACCTGATTCCAGCCTACCGGGATGGGCTAGCAGGAATCGCTCGTTCCATGCCCACCAGTCAGGCGGCAGATCGGGTGGCGGCACAACTGGGTCTGCATTGTTACGAGACGCCAACGGGGTGGAAATTTTTTGGCAATTTGCTAGATGCAGGTCGCGTTACCCTCTGCGGTGAGGAGAGCTTTGGCACAGGATCCAATCATGTGCGCGAAAAAGATGGCCTCTGGGCGGTGCTGTTTTGGCTCAATATTCTGGCGGCACGACAAGAATCAGTGGAGGCGATTGTGCAGCAGCATTGGCGCACCTTTGGCCGCAACTACTATTCTCGGCATGACTACGAAGGGGTGGACTCGGGCGCTGCTCAGGAGTTGATGGACAACCTCCAGGATGCCCTGCCGACGTTGGCGGGCAAGACGCTGGGATCCCGAGTTGTGGACTATGCCGACAACTTTAGCTACACCGATCCGGTGGATGGCAGTATCAGCACCAAGCAAGGGATCCGGATTGGTTTTGAGGATGGGGCGCGCATTGTCTATCGCCTGTCGGGCACCGGCACTCAGGGGGCCACGTTGCGGGTCTATCTGGAAAACTTTGAAGGGGATCCCCAGGCTCAGGGACAGGATACCCAAGTGGCGTTGGCGGACTTGATCAAGATTGCTGATCAAACTGCCCAGATTCGAGCCCGAACCGGACGGGATCAGCCGACAGTCATCACCTGATTGTTTTCCTGTGCAGCTTGTTCCCTGATTAACCCCAGCCCCTTTCCCAAAGTGGGAGAGGGGAGTAAATATTTGGCAGGAAACTCAATCCCCTTTGCTCCCTGCTGGAAGGGTAGAGCTATGTCCGCTCAGGGCTTTAGCTAAAGCGGCGAAAGCCCCGCACTCTCCCCGAGGGGAGTGTCGGGATGAAAGCCGCGTGAGGCAAAGCCGAACAAGTTGGGTACACTAGTGCTGAGCAGGTCTTTACTGTGCC
>JBHJNR010000341.1:0-4971 GCA_050330615.1 Cyanophyceae cyanobacterium | reverse complement strand
CAATTCGACAATATCGAAGAGATTCTCTATCTCGAAAATCATCTCAGCGGGCTTTCCACCCACCACTATGGTGAGATGACTGAATTGCTCCGCAAAAACCCAGATTATCCAGGCTCCAAGAATGGATCTGGTTTGCTGCAAGTGATTGTGGGTCTGAAAATCCGAGCTGTCTATGAGCAGATTCTTCAATCTCAGCAAAGTTTGGTTGCAGCAGGTAGCTAGTATTCGTGGGCAGGGATCCAAACTATCTTTCAACAGCTCAGACAAGAGACTTAAGCCCCTGAGTAATAGTTCCTAAGTCATTTGCTCCCTGTGTAATTTGACTCTGCTGAGCTATCTACCAGGGCCTAACAGATGCCAATGTTTTAGAGAGGACAGGATGTTTTTATCCTGCCCTCTCTTTAATTGTTTGGTTTTGTATCCAGTCATCACCACTGCTGATCTGTCTTGCTGATCTAGATCGATTATGATAAGGAATAAATTTTGAAATGATCCTGGCGAAAAACACTAAGTCACCTTTTATTGAGCTACCGCAAGGTTGAGCTGGGATTGGAATGGGCTTTGGTGCTTTTGGCTTCATACCGCAACAATGAGTAATTCCACCGCCACCTCTCAACATCATGAGACGGGTTCACAAGCTGAGACTGTTGCTCCTCAACCATCTGAGCTGCGGGAGCCTTTCTTGGAGGTGCTGCGGGAGCTGGCTGGAGGCTATCAAGCTTTTACAGTTTATTCTGATACCCATGTTCGCAAGATGGGGTTGACCCCTCCGCAGTTTGATGTGATTGCCACATTGGGCAATACAGCGGGCATGACCATGAATGTGCTGGCGGAAAAAACGTTGGTGACCAAGGGCACCTTAACCGGAATTGTTGATCGCCTGCAGGATAAGGGCCTGGTGCGACGGGAAGTTCCGCCCGAAAATCGGCGTTGTTTCTTGATTGTGTTGACGCCTCTGGGTGAACAAGTTTTTCGGGAGACTTTTCCGGCTCAGATTGCTCACCTCAAAGAACGCTTTGATCAATTGGATCCCGAAGATCTGGCCACTCTCAAAACCTCTCTCCGTAAACTAAGGCTTTTGTTTCAACACGGGTGAAGCTTTCCCTCTCATTCAGCCATCTATATGTAAATGTAAAGATGCTCTTTGCTATAAAGAAACGCGAAACCCAATCTAAAGGGACTTGTCTGATGACTACTTAAGTTTTATGAATAGTGTAGTTGGCATTACGGTTCGTCAATAGTTTGAGCTAAACAGTTCGAGTTAAGAAGTTACTTATCACTTGTGAGTAGGTTCTCTTTTTTGCTGTCAATACTCTTGTTTGCGACAAGGGTCTAAGGTGAAAGGGATCCCTGTGGAGAATAGTCTGATGACTTCTAATCTTCTGACTGCCCCTTGGCTCCATCAGCATAGCGACCTCGGGATCCTGCCCCTCTCGACCTTGGCCGATCTGATTCCGTTGGCCCAAGTCCAACCGATCTTGGCAGAACAGTTGCTGGTGGCGGAGGGAGATTCCCCTGAGGGGCTAGTGATTTTGCTAGAGGGCAAGCTGGGGGCACAGGGATCCCGAGCGGTGGGATCCAGCTTTTTGCCAGGAACGGTGCTGTTTTTGCAGGAATTGTTGGCCGACCAGCCTGTGGATCGCACTTACCAAGCTCTGTGTGAGGGATCCCTGGCGATAGTACCCGCGGCCCAGTTGAACCAGTGGGTGACGGATCATCCCGAGGTGGGACAGGCGTTTTCTCGGCAGTTGGCCCAACAGCTGGCTCAGGTTTCGGCCCAACTCAACCAAGAACAGGAGCGGCAAACGGCCCTCTTGCCCTATCGGGTGCCCAGGGTGGAGCGGGGCATTGTAGGATCCTCCCGGTATGCGGTGCGATTGCGGCACCAGATCAAACAAGCCGCCGAGAGCAGGGATCCCGTATTGGTGTTTGGGGAGCCAGGGCTGGAAAAAGATAATATCTGCGCCCTGATCCACTTCAGCAGCACCTATCGGCGCGAACCCTTGATCAAGGTCAATGTGGGCAAATTGCAACAGAGCGGGGCTGAGCTGTTTGGCCGAGCGGGAGGCAAGCCCGGCTTATTGGAATGGTTGGGGGAGGGCACCCTGGTCTTGAATAACATCCAAGAGCTACCAGAATCCCTCTGTCCTCAGATCGCGCAGCTTTTGGAGGCAAGCACCTATCGACCGATTTCCCGCTCCTCTCGTGATCAGTCGGATGGGGCCGAAGCCGCAGAGTTACGCCCCTGCCGAGCCCGGATTCTGCTGATCTCCGAGCTAGTCTTTCCTCCCATCGAAAAGGGGGTGAAGCAGACGATCAAGGTGCCACCTGTGCGGGTGCGTAAGGCCGACATCAAAGGTCAGGTGGACTACTATATCAGCTTGACCAGCCGATCCCGAGGGATCCCAAAGCCCAAAGTCACCCCCGAAGCTTTGCGTCGGCTCCAGAGCTATGACTTTCCGGGCAATACCCGCGAGATGCAAAATCTGGTGGAGCGGGCCATGGTGCAATCCGATGGATCCCCGCTGCTGACGGAGGAGGTCTTTTGGTCAACCCAGGCCAAGGGGGGACGCTTTCGGCTTAATCTACTCAATGCCAATCCTGTCCTGCGGCAATTTCTCCGCAGCTCTTGGTGGCCCGACCGGATCAATTATTGGATTGTGTTGCCCCTCTATACGCTGGTGGTGGGGCTGTTGTTTTGGGGGCCACAGGATCGGGGGCACAACATTGGTCTCAATCTGTTTTGGGCTTGGTGGTGGCCGCTGATTTTGCTGGGCTTTCCGTTTGTGGGACGGTTGTGGTGTGCCGTCTGCCCCTTCATGATCTATGGCGAAATCACCCAAAAGCTCTCCCTGTGGCTTTTTCCCCGCGCCTTGGGAGAATGGCCCCGTCGTCAGGCCGAACATTGGGGCGGCTGGTTTTTGGTGGGTCTGTTTGCCCTGATCTTTTTGTGGGAAGAATTATGGGATTTGCAGGACACCGCCTATCTCTCAGCCTGGTTACTGTTGCTGATTACGGCGGGGGCGATGATCTGTTCCCTGTTGTTTGAGCGGCGGTTTTGGTGTCGCTATCTCTGCCCGATTGGGGGCATGAATGGCCTCTATGCCAAGTTGTCGATGATTGAGCTGCGGGCGCAACAGGGCACCTGTTCGGCGGAATGTACCACCTATCAGTGCTACAAGGGCGGGCCAGCCAAGGGGGAAGGGCAAGAGACGTTGGGCTGTCCGGTCTATTCACACCCCGCCCAGATGCAGGACAACAAAGACTGTGTGCTGTGTATGACCTGCCTTAAAGCCTGCCCCCACCGCTCGGTGGAGCTGAACCTGCGTCCCCCTGGCATTGAGCTGTGGACTAGTCACAACCCTCGCAATTCTGAGGTGGCCTTGTTGCTGCTGTTATTAGGGGGAGTTTTCCTCCATCGTTTGCCGGAGGTAATGGCAAGGATAGGGATCCCGTTAGATTCTCACCTCTCGCTCTCCCACTTGGGCTGGGCGGTGTTGGCCCTGGGGATCCCGGCGGTTATTCCCCTACTGGCCCAAGGGATCCGGCGGCTGATACCGGGGCGCACCAAGCCTCTTCGAGAATTAGCCTATGGCTATTTGCCCCTGGTGTTGGCGGCTACCTTAGCCCACTATTTGCGTTTGGGGTTGACGGAGGCGGGGCAGATGGTGCCGGTCACGCTAGCCACCTTCGGGATCCCGTCGGGGACATTGGGATCTGTACAATGGGTGGCGCATCCAGCGGTGATCGCCTTTTTGCAGGGATCCACCCTCCTGACAGGCTGGATCTTGGCGGTGATTTTGACCCAAAAGATCGCTCGCCAAGCCTGGGGATCCACCTGGCCCCATCACCTGGGATCCCTGGGGTTAATGGTGGCTCTCTGGCAGCTCATTCTTTGATGATTGGTTATCTTTCCCGCTCTGATGAGAATAGGCCGTGCCGGGGAGGCCGGACAGGGCAGGGGTTACAGTTAAAAGGTCTTTTTGATGCCGGGATCCCGACCTATGCCACCTTTATCGCTTGCCCATCAGGTTGTCTTGGTGACAGGAGCCACCTCCGGGATTGGGGAAGCGGTGGTGCAGATGGCAGCAAAACAAGGGGCCAAATTGGTCTTAGCGGCCCGCCGTGAGGGGGTGCTTCAGACGATGGAGGACATTCTGACCAAGCAGGGGGTGGAGGTGCTGGTAGTACCCACCGATATGGCCGATCCTGAACAGGTTAAAGCCTTGGCCGAAAAAGCTCTGGCCCACTTTGGCCAAGTGGATATTTTGATCAACAACGCGGGCTTTGGCCAGATGGGGCCGGTGGAGCAGATCTCTGGCGAAGCTGTGCAGCGGCAATTTGATGTCAATGTGTTTGGGTTGTTGGGATTGACCCGTGCCCTCTTGCCCGCCATGCGAGAACGCGGCCAAGGCCGCATCATCAACATCAGCTCGGTGGCGGGCCAGATCTCGATGCCTCTCAGTGGTGTTTACAATGCCACCAAACATGCGGTCGAGGCCCTCAGCGATGCCCTGCGGGTGGAGGTAGCCCCCTTTGGCATCCGGGTGGTGGTAGTGGAACCAGGCCCCGTGAAAACCGACTTCTTTCGGGTTGCAGAGGATACATCTGCCCAAGTGGCGGATCCGAATGGCCCCTATGCCGGGTTGGCCGACACGATGGAAAACTTCAAAGCCTCGGCTACCGATTTAGCTTGGCCCGTAGAGAAAGTTGCCAAGATAATTGTTAGAGCAATGACAGATCCCAATCCAGCTCCTCGGTACACAGCTTTTCAACTGGGGAAGGCGGGCCTGGGGTTGATGCGCCTAACTCCGTCCCGAGTTATGGATGGCTTTTGGTCTCGAACATTTGGTTTCAACAAGCTATCAACCCCCAAATAATCCCGAGAGTAGATTACTCTAGAGACTACTCGCGTTAAAATTACTCAAGCGTCTACCTTGAAAGTGTTGAATCTCAGGCTTCAACGCTGCC